>NZ_BAEX01000004.1 GCF_000246945.1 Myroides injenensis M09-0166 | reverse complement strand
TTTTATTATAGGGTTAAATAGCATCCAAAAACTATTGACTTACTATTAATCGACTCGGCTTATATACTATTTTATCGACAACATAAACGATAGTAAAAGCAATAATTGCAGGTATTAGCCATGGGACTTCATAATTATATAAAGGCAAATTAATAACAATTTTATTAATCAATTTAAAAAATTCTGTTATTGTAAAATTACTATAATCGACTTTTCCATTATAAATACTATAGTCAATATCATATAGACTAGTCCCCATATAAATTGCAAATTGCATTAATGCAACAATTGCAGTAGTAATAATAGCTCCTACAAAGGGAGCTCTACGAGGTACAGATTTACCAAATGCAATCATGAAAAGTATTAACGTCAGAGTAATTGGATATATAATACCTAAAAATGGAGCAGCATAATCAATAATATTATCTACACCTTTAACAGCTAAAACACCAGAAACAAGACAAGTTGTTATTACTACTACTCTATAACTTAATTTTCCATTTGTTAATTGAGAGAAAAAAGTACCTGTCGCACATACCAAAGCGATAGCTGTAGTAATACAAGCTAAAGCAATACATAATGATAGAGCCAATGTTCCAGAAGAACCCAATATTGCATTAGAAATATACAATAAAAGCTCTGTTCTCTTTAAGCTATCAGTTACTGGATATCCAGAAGTAGCTCCTATATATACTAAACCACCATATATAACTAACAAACAAAAAATAGCAACAGCTCCAGACATGTAGGTTACTCTAGTTTTTGATTTTAAATCTAGATAACCTTTAGCTTTTACGGCTGTTATAATAATACCTGCATAAATTACTGAAGCTAAAACATCCATTGTTTGATAACCTTCTGAAAAACCTAAACGAAATGCTTCTTCTTTATTTCCGCTACTCAATTCATTCGTAGACAGAGGATTCATTATACCTTTAACTATAAGGTAGGTCAACAATAAAAGTAACAAAGGAGTTAAATATTTACCAATAATATCAACTACTTTTGAAGGAGAAATTGATAAAACTAAGGTAACACCAAAAAACACGACTGATGACAAAACAGGGCTAGCCTCTGACCACAAAGGCAATACACCAATTTCAAAAGTAGTAGCAGCCGTCCTTGGAATTGCAACTAGTGGACCAATACTTAAAATAATTGCAGTAGCTAATATCCACCCTAGTAAACTATTTATTCTTTTACCGAGATCAGTAAAACTATCACCTGAAATTAGCACTGCTACAATTCCGAGAAAAGGAGCCAATATTGCAGTAATGGAAAATCCAGTCACAGCAAATTGCCAATCCCCACCAGTAATTAAACCAATTATAGGTGGCAAAATAGTATTACCAGCCCCAAAAAACATTGCAAATAAAGCAAAACCAATTGTTAAAGCATCTACAAACCTTTTCAAACTCTATGTATTTTTACTATCAAAATTTCAATTTAATCAATTAAAAATTAAAAAATAATGATATATTAATATTTTTTCACTGTCCTAATATTCTCTTAAATTAAAACAAGAGCACAATATAAAACAATTTTAAGAATTATGTAATAATATTTAAATACATTTGAGAATAACCACCCTTTACATAAAAAACTATGCATGCATATAAAAAATAAGGATTAAAAATTATCAATTATAAAAATGGAAATAAACAAACTACTTTTTAAAACACCTCGTTTAACAATTGAGAAAATAAATCTTAATGAAGATATTACATCACTGCTCTCCTATCACAATGATCAGGAAACAATGCAGTGGATTCCCAACAAAATGATTAAATATCAGAAAGCAGATATTCTAAACAAATTTAAGGGATATCATAAAATAGGGAATATTGAACTAGGAATTTATAAAATAGTCATTGAATCTTCCAACACTATAATAGGAGAAATAGGATTTTTCCCTGTTGAAAAATATAATGATGCTATAGAGCTTGGATATATAATCAGAAAAGAATATTGGAGTAAAGGTTTGGGAAGTGAATTAGTAAAAGGTGTCATTGACTATCTATCGCTTATAAAAGATTGCAACAAAGTCATAGCCCAATTATACATTGGAAATGAAAGATCAAAAAGACTATGTATAAAAATGGAATTCAATCTAATAAATAGAGATCAAATAAAATCAACCTATCTTAAACAGCTTCATCAGCAATAATTTCATAGAGTAATTCTACTAAAGGTACTATTTTTTTACCTTTATCAGATAGTGTATATTCTATATGTGAAGGCTTTACTGTAATAATAGTTTTAATTAAAAGATTATCTTCTTCTAATTCACGAAGTGCAACAGCAATAGATTGCTTATTACCTCCAATAATATCACGCATATAATCGCTAAATCTCATAGCTTTTTGTTCTGTTAAATGCAGTATTACCATCTTCCATTTCCCAGACAAAGTTTTTATTAGTTCTTCTGCAGGACATCTTTGTTCAAGTTCAGCTTGTACCATTATCTATGCAATTCAAAATTTATAATCTCAAAGTTGCAAAAATAACCTTTTTACACATGCAATAAAAAGTAACTCAAGAAAATATAAGGAAAACAACAAACTACATTATTGAATAATTGTACCATCCTTTAACACCACATTAATTTTATTATCGTAATGTTCTATAAAGTACACCTCTTCGAATTCTTCGACACCTAACCCTTTACATTTATTAATTAGCCATTCACTATCCATCTTAAAAAAAGCTAAATCATCGAGTGCAAATACTCCATCAAAATACAACAACTTACTAGGTAGAGGTTTCTTACTACTTCTTTCAACAATAGAAAGCTGCCCATTGGGCTCTACTTGCAAGAACTCAATATCACTAAAAGTAGAATGTCCCATAACTCTTAAATTCGCTGCTATAGTATAAATGTCAATTTTATTTCTTTTATCCTTAATAACGTCTATACAAAATTTTCCGTCTCTAATTAAAGTAATAGGACTTCCGATAGCAAAAGCACGAAAAAAATTTGTCTTTCTAACCAAAAGACTTAAGACATTTATTAGCAAAATTGCAATAACTAAAGAGATAATATAATCTACAAAGCTAATTGAATCACTATAAATTATACCACCTATTACACCACCTAATATAAAGTTACCTATAAGATCAACAGCATTCATTTGAGAGATTTGAGTTTTTCCAGTAAAATTCAAATGACAGATAACTAATAAAAACCCAACCAATAACTTTAAAAATAACAATAAGTAAAATTCCATGAACTAAATAATTAAATTAAACCACATTTATTATGATATTGCTAAAAATAATATTTTATTATAATCAAATTAATCAAAAAACAAACATTACATATAAAAACACAATTAAAAAACATATTTTAAGTAAAAAAGTCAATAAAAAAAACTTTTTTTACAACTAATCAAGTAATTATGTTTTTTATTTTTACATCAACAAAATTAACATAACTTTTTATAAATAATTAAAACGCCACAAAATGAAAAAAGCCAATTCAACTTAGGTGATAACCAGCGCGACTAATCTTAATAAGTAAAGATTATACCGCTTAACAAGGGAACAGTTATGACAAACACTAGACAAAAAATTCAGATTCAATCAAATTTGATTGATTTAAAGCACTCTCCCAAAGAAGATTTTAAAATTTTCACGCAGGAAGAAGGAAAAAAATTATTAATCCCTTTCAATAAGAAAACTTATTACAAAGTATCTTATTTAAAAACTAAGAGTAAATTTTTCTCAGGTACAAAAGTTGTAGAATTAGACGGACCAACATTATTTTTTTCAAATCCGTTATCCCCTTATACATTCGAACCAATTTCTGAGAATGCCGAAGGTTACTTCTGTTTATTTACAAACAATTTCCTAGGATTTAAAAGTAATCTAATGAAATCCATTATTTTTCATTTAGAAGAAAATCCTGTCTATTCCCTAAACAAAGAACAAGAAGAGTTAATTTCATTCTTATTCAAAAAAATGAAGGAAGAAGAAAATCAAACATATTCACAGAAATATGAACTTTTAAGAAATTACATTGAGATAATTATTCATCAAAGCAATAAACTTAATGTAGCTTACAAAGTAGATCAAAAGAAAAATGCCCCCCAAAGACTTTGTTCACAATTTCTAGAATTATTAGAAAAGCAATTTCCTATTCATTCGCCAAATAATGTTTTAGAGCTGAAAACTCCTAATGATTTTGCCATAAAATTAAATGTTCACACAAACCATTTAAATCATACAGTAAATAAAATTTTAGGAAAGTCAACCTCTGCATGTATTCAAGAAAGAATTCTGCTTGAAGCTAAAAAATTATTAAAAACAACAGACTGGAGTATTTCAGAAATTGCTTATAGTTTAGGATTTGAATATCCGACTTATTTCTCAAGCTTTTTTAAAAAATCAACAAATAGTACTCCCAATAAATTTAGAAAAAATTAAGTATCACTAAGTGTTATACATCAATATTTTTAAAAGAATAGCCTTGATTAAATGCTATTTTTCAGCAAATTACTAAGGACTATAACCCTAATCTTTTTTATTGCAAAAAGCCATTTCTAAACGAAATGGCTTTTTTTATTTTATAATCCCCTTTAATTCAACTTCAAAAATAAGTGAACTATTTGGTCCTATTTCTTGACTAATATATTGATCTTTATATGCATAATCACAAGAAGCTACCATTATAAACTTAGTTCCCATTTCTAGCTGTGGTACTACAATTTGATATGCCTTAATTAATTTGTTAAGTAAAAAAACAGTTGCATCACTCTTTTTTGAAGAAGAATCAAAGACGACGCCTTTAATATTCCTTCCTATATAGCTACATTCAAATCTATCATCTAACCCCGCTTTCTCTCCATTACCTCTTTCCAAAATTAAATAAGCTAAACCTTCAGCAACAGAAATGACCTCATCGTTTTTCAAAAACTCCTGTAAGTAAAGCCTTCCCTCCTCTAAATTTTTTTTTGCTAATGCTTCTTTTCTTTTTCTTAATAATTCCGCTACCCCCATATATAAGTTTATAGTGTGCAAAATTACATGATTTTATTTCACTTCATCATTATTCTGAAAATATGTATTACTTATCGAACTACCATTACCTTCATGTTCTTGATAATTATGTAGTTGCCATATACAAAGGTTTTCAATTGCACGAGTACATCCAATATACCATTCATATGGCGTAAGCTTATTAGGCTTATCCACAATTAAAATAACATTCTTTCTCTCAAGACCTTTAAATTTTACAGCAGTTGTATATTGCAACTTTGTCGGCTTTAAAGTAAGGTTATTAATTGTTAACTCCTCCATTCCCATCTCTAGAATAAGATCAGCTACGTTATTTTTTCTCTGCCATACTTTGCTTTGAACTAAAACAATTACATCTTCCGCTTTCAGAGAAGAGTTTTCGTCATTAATATTGTCTATAACTACTTGCATTGCTCTTTTTAAATCATCTCTAGTTTCAAATGATCTTAAATCTATTTCATCATACTCGTGATGCGTAGTTACATCATCCCAATCTTCAGGTCTTAACTGGATATGTTCAGCAATTTTACGTATCTGAGTTTTTTGTGCGCTTCGACGAATTTTATGTAATTTAAAATGGGTAAAATATTCTTTTAAGAAATAGGCATAATCTGAAACATCTCTGCCAAAAAGTGAAAAACTTTGATCCAAGTCATATAATAGCATAATATTACCTTGTTTCATCCCATTGTGATCTCCACATAGTTTATGCATCATTAAATGCAAGTTACGGTCAAAGAGATCTTGGGCTTCATCTACTATGATATAATCATAATTTGGTAATTTACCATTTTCTTGTAAGTAATCAATTGTCTCTTTTATATAATTACCAAATTTTGCAGGTTCTAAATAGTATAATTCACTTTCTTTTACTCCTGGAAGATTTTCTACTACAAATTGTGTAAAAGTGATACAGTCAATATTTACTTTTAAAGATTTAAATCTTTGTGCATTATAACCACATAATAAAAGGTTCCAACACAAATAAAGACCTTTTCTTCCAACTTGCATTTCCGCATATGCCATAGCCATAGTCGTTTTACCAGTACCAGGGGCACCCTCTATCATTAATCTAGGGTTCTCAGATAAAGAATAAAGAATTTCTAGATTACGCTCTCTTAACCATTCTAAAGAATCACGAGATTGAAACATATTGGTATCTTGCACAACTGGATTGAAAGTATTAATTACAGTTTCTAATTCAGCATCAGTTAAACGTGAAAACTTAATAGGATGTGTACTTTCTAATTTATGTCTTGTATACTCATAAACATGTAATAAGAACTTTTCAATATTCTTATATTTATTAACTCTTGTATATTCACTATAAATAATTTTAGAATCATAAATTGTGTTTTCAATAGGAATCATTGTAGTTGGAAAAGAAACAGCTTCACAAAACTGAACATGCTTATAATTAGGAAATACTTTATTCATTAAAGTATATTTATATCCTTTAACCTGCTCAAAAGGGTTTTGATGTAGCCATTTTTTTCTTTTACCATCTCTGTAACAGAAACGACCTTGATCAACAGAAATATTTCCTCCTTTCACTTCTAGAACAATAAAACCAAACTTAGAGACAATAATAAAATCTAACTCAGCATCAGCTTTAGCTCTCTTTATCATAGAATTATCATGAAATGGCAATTTCATACTATACCAAACGTACCAATCATGTGGACTAGCTGAAAGTGATTCAACTATATCTCTATAGATTAAAAACTCCCCATAAGGAACTTTTACACCATCAATTACAAGTAATTCAAGCTCATCTAATGGATACTCTGGATAAATCTTTAAAGGCATCTTATTTCGTTTTTTTAATATCTCTACTAAATTAACACTTAAAAACAACCAAAGCAGTTTTCTTCTGAAATATTAAGCAATAATCCTTATTAAATCAAGGAGTCGAGTATTCTTATATTGTAAAAGCCCTCCTTTAACTCTGTTAAGGAGGGCTTCTATTATTATTTGTCAATAAACTATTTATTACTTTCTTGGAAAATCAGGTCTTTCCATTTTATAATAACTTCCTGATAGAGACTCTAAAAATGCCACCAAAGCATTAATTTCTTTCTCATTTAAAGCTAATGGTTTCATCAAAGTATCTGTCATAGGAAAAAGAGGATCCGCTGCTTTTTCTTCTGGAGTAGGATCAATCATATGCATCCCACTATTATATAAATTTACAATACCTTCTAAATCATCCATTAATCCATTATGCATCCAAGGTTTAGTAACTAATAAGTCACGTAGCGATGGAGTTTTAAATTTCCCAACGTCTTCTGGATTTCGCGTAAATAAATATCTTCCCAAATCTTGATATTCTCTTTTGTAATAAGTCAAGCCTATATTATGAAAAGATTCATCTGTAAAATATTTTCCATTATGACAATTTATACATCTAGCTTTTGTTCTAAACAAATGCATCCCGTAAATCTCTTGATCAGTTAAATACTGATATTCCCCCTTTAAAAACTTATCAAAACGACTTGGCTGACTTTTAATAGTTTTCTGAAAAGTTGCAATAGCACCAACAATTCTTTCATATGTAATCTTGTCATCTCCAAATGCTTCTTTAAATAAAGGTTTATATCCCTCTATCTTTTTTATTTTTTCAGGAAGAGAATACAAATCTGTATCCATTTCATGATGTGCACTTAATGGTCCACCAGCTTGCTCTTCTAAAGTATTAGCACGACCATCCCAAAAATAAGATGTTCGTTCAGCAATATTATAAAGGCTTGGAGTATTACGAGCACCAAGTAAATGGTCATTCCCCAATGAAACCTGGCGATGATCAGTCCATCCCATCTCAGGATCATGACAAGAACTACATGAAACTTGATTTGATTTTGATAACTTAGGATCAAAAAAAAGAGCCTTACCTAAAACTACTTCTGGCAATTCCTGAGTCTCATAATATAATGTGTCAATATCAATTGCCTCAAATTCTTTCCATGCTATCCCTTCATCGACTTGAGCCTGGGGCCAATATTTAATAGGTTGTTTATATTGATTTATTATTTCTTTATAATCAGAAACTTCTGTTATCTTATTAAAATTAGTGTAGCCAATAAATGTCGCTATCGCTACTACTAATACTAGTTTATTTTTGTTTAATATATTCATACATTCGCTCTTAAAAAGTTATTCCTATACTCGCTAAATAACCATTATTATTGCCTAGTGAATAATGTTGATAATTAAAATCAAAACCTACAAAAGCATTAATAACTTCGGGAATAGGAAAATCGTAACGAAGTTTTAGAGTTGTTGACCAATTACTTGTCGTTTGATATTTATAATTAGCGACTAACATTTGATTAATTGCATTGCTGTCACTAAAACTAAAAATAGCTTTATCTTTTGAGATTTGTTGAGATGTAAAATTAATAGCAGATGTTAAAACTGACTTATTTTGGAAACGATATAACCATTGACCATTAATACCATAAATCAAATAAGATATGTCTGTTTTTGAATATGGTACTTTATAACGTTCAATTACTTGATTATATTCAATAAAAGGAATAACACTAAATACATTTTGTTGTAGTGTATACTTCCATAATCCTTTTAATCTTGCCACTTTTGATTGAAATTTATATCGCTCAGCATCACCTATTTTCACATAATTAGTAGTACTTTGAACCATAAATAAGTTCTCTGTGCCTACTCTTTCTTTAGATATCCCATCTATACTGATCCCCCACTGAACATTATCTTGAATAAATAATTTTCCTATAGAAAATTTATACTCCGTATCTTTTATTTTGCCTACTTGTAAATCATAAAACTCAGGCAATAGTTTTTCGAAATCAAACCATCTAGCTTCCGCAGTTAAAAACCAAGTTTTATTTTGAGGTTCATATAATTGTAAGCCTACACCATAGGTCCAACCTTCGAAATAAGCATCTTTACGTTTGCCTTTTAGTAAACTATTATAATTTCCAAGACCACTTAATTGATATATTGTAGGAGAGCCTAAAGGATTATAAAAACTCATTCTATGCTTTTGTGTGTATTTTTCTAAGTCTAGATTAATACCTACAAAAACTTTATCATGGAAATTTCTAGAGCCACCTATCTTAAAACCAAAAATACTAGAGACGTTCTTAGGTCTAGGATCTATTTTCCTATATTCCACTTGAGCTTGATAATATCCCGAAACTCCAATATTAAAGTCGCTAACTTGTTGCACATATCCACCTTCAAATCGATAATGCTCATATTTAATATCTCCCCCTATGCTATCTGCGACTACATAAGGGAAGATTTTATCATAATCCGCACTTTCATTCCATTGTACATTTTCACGTTTTCCTTGTTTATATTTTGCTTGACCCCATACTGCTTTATTACCATCTAACTTTTGGTAGGCACTTGCACTAATATCGAATAACCGTTGATTACCTCCTTCTTGTAACAAATTGGTTTTTCTATTCAAGTTCTC
Organism: Myroides injenensis M09-0166; assembly: GCF_000246945.1. GTDB lineage: Bacteria > Bacteroidota > Bacteroidia > Flavobacteriales > Flavobacteriaceae > Flavobacterium > Flavobacterium injenense. The sequence continues at coordinate 70,692 of NZ_BAEX01000004.1, read as the reverse complement.
ATTTGCAAACTTGAACTCTGTTAAACTATATTTTCGATAGTTTAAATAATTAGAAGGATTTGAATAAACTGTTTCACTAAAAACATGTAACACATCTTCCTTATCAACTATTTTAATAGCTAAAGAATCATGTTCTTGTGCATTTATGGTTAAAGCAAATAAAAGAAAACTATAAACAATTAACTGAAAGTACTTCATTCTATTAGTTATTTAAGTAGAGATGCTTTTACTCCATTTTGAAAATCAACAGAAGAATTATTAGTATCCATTAAAATATCTAATCCTTTAGAATTTTTACCTATTACTTTTCTTCTTACTGATTTACCATATCTAGCTGCATTATCATCAAATTTTGATACATAAGCATATCCCATATCCAATGAAGGACTAGTTACATTCCATAAATGACTTTCCACAACCCCTAAATTAACTACATCAATAACATACTCATTTGGAATTTTTATCGCTGTATCAGGCATCGGAATCGTTGTATCGTCAAATACAAAATCATAACTATAATCATGCACATAGTCTAAGTTTTCACCATTAAATATATCTGCTGTTTTCCCTTCAGGTAATCTTACTAAAGCATAAGCAAAATATCCTTGGTTATGAATTACTAGTTGGTCATAAATATTAATCAAATCTGTAACTTGCGGGTTATTAACGTCAGAATTTGATTCGAAATATTTTTCAAAGTCTGCTTTGCTTAGATCAATTGAGTTTGCATTTAATTCTTGATGATTAATGGCATACTCAGCAAAAAGAATTGACTTTCCAGGCTCTACTGGGTAATCCTTTCCTGAACCTGGGAACTGTAGTACTGCTTCTGCATAAAAATCAGCATTCATATTTAATGGTTGATAATCTTCTTTCTCATTAGTCATGAATTTAGATTTAACTAATAATAACCCATCAATATACAATACTTCTTCAGTGTTATTAGTTATCTTGATGTATTTATCATCATCATACTGTTGTCCTTCAGGTGATTTAGTCCCCGTAAAGAAAATTTCTTCAATTACAAAATCACCTGTATTTCCCTTAATAAAAGTATTAAGTGTTTTTGTCATTTCTAAACCACTTACTATAACACCTTTATTAACTGAAGCAATTTTTCCTTCAACTGCAGTATCTGTACCTTCTGCTTTATAAGTTACCGTACCTTCTATACTGATATCGTAAGTCCCAGATAAAATTGATTTTTGAATTTTATTATTATCTTTCAATTCAATAGTGCTACTATTTCCAGAGTTTAACTCTTTTAAAGTTAAAACAACTTGTTTAACCTCCTCTATTTTAAATCCTTCGGGATCATTAAGTACAAATGTTGTCAATGTTTGTTCCGTGCCTGTAGAATTATCATCAGATGAACATGCTCCAAAGCCCACTACGACTAGTAATAGACAAAGCTTTTTTAATACTTGTTTTATCATTGTATTTCTATTATAAATTAAAATTAATTTCCATTCCAAAATAAGGATCCCTAGTACCCTTTCTATTTATTTTTGTGCCATTTAAGTAATATGGAGCATAATAGCTAAATAGTTTATTCGCAAACATTGATATGTTTATTTGCTTATTTCTAAAGCTTTTGGTAACCTTAAAATTTACATCCATCACAAGAGGAGTGCGATACAATTTTTCGCTACTAGCAAATTGCGGATAAATTAAATATTCCAATAAAGTTCCTTTTGCTTGTTCTTCATTAAAATCAAATATATTCCCTCTTTCATCAACGTAATGAGATGGGATTCCATTAGCAGGTTGATTCTTTCTTAAATAATACCATGCAAATTGAAAGGATGTAGAAAACTGTAAATCAAGTTTAGGTATATAAGTATCTAAAAAAAGATTAGTATTAAATTCTTCAAATTTACTTTTAGGTTCTAAGTTATCATAATAGCCAAAATAAGGATATGGCTTACCATTAATTAAACCGTCATAACGTCCTGCTGCATAATTACCTTCACTATTTCCATAGATGGTTCTAAACCAAGCTCCATTTATTGTCACACGAGTATTAATAACTGGAATACGATTAGAACTATATTGAAACTCTATTCCTTGTTTATCTATTGAACTACCATTTCGCTGTATTCCATATAAGAAATTCTCATTTCTTATTTCATATGGCAATGTATTCACATCTGGTGGCGTAGTAATATTATCATGATCAATTCCTGAAATATCATATTTTTTATAATCATAACTTCCATATTCTTTCATAAAGCGAAAACCACTTTCCATCTTTTCTTTAAAGAATGTAATTGAAAAATTATGAAAACCCCAAGCTAAATCAAGACGCACCTCTTTTTTCTTATTCATTGCTGGTAGCAAATCAAGATTTTGAGGATTAAAAATTATTGTTTTATAATTGACAGTTCTATAAGCAGAATTGTTATGATAATAATTTAATTGTTGTTTATCTACGTAATACAATTCTGGATAAAGTAATCCTAAGTCAGGAAATAGACGTTGCTGTCCCCATCCAAGAGTAACATCAATCGCTAAATCACGACCAGCTAAATCAAAATGTGGCAAGCCATATTGTAGATTGACACGAGGATCAAGATATAGTTTATCTTTCATTACAAAGTTCTTAGGTAAGTTCATTGCCATATTTCCTCTTAATCCTACTACTAAGGTCAATGAGTGCTCTCCAAATTTTGTAGATGACTCTTGTTCCATAAAAGCAGCTCCTGTTACATAAGCAGGTATATCTTTATAAGCCCTGTTTCGGTAAGTAGATTTTGGATTAATTGGTCTGTAAATATCATAAACTTGACCTTTACCATTATTCTTGCTATACTGATAATCTAACCCTACACGAATTTGATTATCTACTTGATTCACTTTATATTGAAAGTTACTAATCAGCTTAGCAAAAATATCTATTGGTTTTCCATCAACTTCATAATAAGCCAAATAACTTCCTGGGGGATAAAACCCATCATGTTCACCTTCTTCTCTAGAAATAGGTAATGCTGTAGCTCCTTCAAGCTGTACAAACTTTGTCTGCTTAATCTTATCAAATCTTTGATTAAGCGTCATCTGCAATTCTACTCCCTTAAAAAAAGATTCATTGCTTTTTTCAAAAGATAAAATATTGCTGAAACTATAAAAATGGTTATCTACTTTATAGCTATTTTGACCAGTAGGATCTGTATCTGGACTACTTTTAGAATCATCTAGTGAACCAGTATAAGTAAGATTAGACGTCCAAGTTAACAAGTTACCATTACCTACATTTGTTTCTTTATTAATACGCAGTGAACCTGTTACTCGTTTATAATTATCGAAATCATCTCTAGGATCTGGTTTTGCATCTAGATAATCCGCACCGACATTAAATTTCCAATTATTATCAGTTTCAAAACCTTTACTTACAGCAAACAGCTTGCTATAACCATCTGCTTTAAAACGTGCTTGCCATTTCGAATAACCACTCTTTTTAATAATCTTAACTAATCCAGATGTAAGATTACCGTATTCAACAGATGGAATACCCCTTATTATCTCTACTTTTTCAATTTGATCAGTAGATATCGTTCGCATATCGACTCCAGTAGAAACACTTATCTTTGAATTCTTTAAAACACTCTGGTCATCTAGGAAATTATACGTATACTGAAGGTTGGCACCAGAGTTTAATTGCGCTCCATCTACCAAGAAAAGAGTACCCAACGACGAAGTATTATATTGGTTACTTCTTGAGTTTCCTACTTCTCTCAATTGAATTTTATTAACTACATTTAGACTAGGGTCACTTGCTCTACCTCCAGGTAGTAATTCCATTAAATCTGCAAAACTTGAAGGTTGCAAATGTTGCATAGCAGCGCGATCAATAATAGATTTACTGGTAACACCTTTACCTTCTTTGGCAGTAATTACAACTTCTTCTAATTGATTTATAAGTGGAGTAAGCGAAATATTGATTAAAGTTTTATCTAAAACAGATACTTTCTCGGAATAACTTTTATAACCTATATGAAAAACTTCTAGGGTATAAATACTTGGTTTAACTTTTACAAAGGCTAATCCCTTGTCATTAGTAAGCTCATAATAGCTATTGTTCTCATCTCTCAAAGAAATGGTTACCTCAGACACATCTTTCTTATCAAGATTTACTGCATGTATAATAACATCAACATGCCGCTCTTGTCCAAAGGCAGTTAACGTTATTATTAACATTAAAAGGGTAATCATTAGTTTGGTTGATTGTGAGCATTTTATAATAATCTGTAGCATTACAATAAAATTTGGGTGCGCAAATGTATTTCACTTTTTTCAAATACACAACTTATTTAGACTTAATCGAAATAAAATATATAATCATTAATTCTAACTATTAATAATCATATATTTAGAAGAGCAAAATTCTCTTGAAAAGATTTTACTCTTCTAAATAAGTGTTTATTACAATACTTTTTTCAATATTAGATTTGTTGACTTCTGAGGGAACAATACATATTCAAATAATACAGCATCTATTTCGGATTCACCTATAAATTCATTTATTGTTAAATAATAAGTATAAGCACCATTTCTGTTTTCCATCATAATAGTATTCTTAGAATATTTATTATACTTTGTTAAGTAATCAATAGATTCTAAATTCTTCAAACCATTAGCATTCTCCGTTTTTACTATTTTACAAGATCCATCATTATTAAAAACAAAATTAAGAATCACCTTACCATCTAGTTCAGCATTCCACTCACCTTCTAATTGTTTTAAGTTAATATTCAGATCCTCCTTCTGTCTGACTAATCGGCCAGCTTGACCATTTTCATGTACACCTGTAACTGTTACATGTACATCTATTTCATTATTTGATAATGACTTAACAGTTATAATAGAATAATCAGTCATTTTAAATCCATAGTTAATTACATCTAAATGAATCTTATTATCTATAATTCTGTATTCTCCTTCCATTAGAGTACCGAAATAGATAAAATCAAATGTATTCCCTTCATAAAAATTATAGAATACATCATGAGATGCCGAATTTTCTAATTTCCACTTCCCAAGAATTACTTTTTCTAATATCGGTTGTTCTAATAAAATCTTTACTTCATTAGATACTATTTCATTCATCCTAGCATATGCAATTAATTGCTCTGCTTTCACATCCCCTACTTTATAGACATTCCCTTCAATCTTGTTTGCGTCTATATAGAAATTAACATCACTAGTTATATCTTTTCCACTTTCATCCTTGGCCAAAAAAGTAATTTCATCTCCATATTTAGCACGCTCTTTATCAGCAGTTATAACAATAGTCTTTTGGTTTATTTTGATTTTTAATACCTGACTGTCTATATAGCCCTTTTTACTAGCCTTAATAAAAAATTCACCTTTCTCTTTAGCAATGAATTTGTAATTATCAATTAATTCATTATTAACTGTTATTTGAGCATCATCGATAGCTTTACCATTGCTATCAGTTACTTCAAGCAAGACATCATCTCCAATATAAAAATTTGCAGAATTAGCTTTTACTACTAATTCAAATTTTTCATTGACTGAATTGTCATCATTACTGCAACTTAATGTTAGTAAACTAAGTAGGCACACTACTATTCCTTGGGTAATTTTTTTTACATTCATATTTGATTATTTTTAATCGCCAAATGTACTATTTATTATTATTAAGACTAATTAAATATTATTGTTGTACAAAAAATTTATTCGAAATACAATAATCAGTAAAAAACGATTCAACTACAGCACTTGAATATTTCTTTTTTGGCAGAAAAAGCATGTTTATTGTCATCTTTACTAAAAGCCTATATTCTACCTTTGCCATATAGAAATAAGAAGTCTTATCATGCACATAGAAAAACATACTGTAGGATTATTAATGCTCCCCGAAGCCCAACTATTAGATTTGGCTGGACCATGTGATGTCTTTAATACAGCTAATCAATTACTAGAACTAACGCATGGTAATACTAATAAATATTATAATATAATTTTAATATCCTTTACTGATAGTAAAATCATAACTACTAGTTCTGGCGTTAAAATTCAATGCGATTATACATTTAAAGACATTGACTTAAAAATAGACACTTTGTTAATAACAGGATCTTCGCTCGATTTAAATAGTGACTATGAACCTGCCTTGTTACATTGGATAAAAGGAATATATCCATCATTAATACGCATTGGTTCAATATGCATTGGTTTATTTTTACTAGCAAAAACAGGACTAATAAATAATAAGCGAGTAACTACTCACTGGAAGTATGCAAATCTCTTCTCTCAGAAATATCCTAATACAAACTTGCAGTATGACCATATTTACCTTAAAGATGGAAATATATATACTTCTGGAGGAATTACTTCGGGCATTGACCTAGCCCTAGCCTTAACAGAAGAAGACCTAGGACGAGAAATGGCTGCTAATATTTCACGCCATTTGGTAGTAAACTTAAAACGTTCTCATTCTCAGATAATCTATGCTTCCTTACTAGCAGAAGATTTAGAAATGTCACCTTTAGTAAAAAAAACGAAAATTATATCTTAAATAATATAGTAAAAGGTCAAACTACAATTAAGGATATATCTGCATATTTTAATATGAGCGAACGCAATTTTTCTAGAGTATTTAGAAAAGAAGCAGAAATAAGTCCTGGTAATTTTTATGATAGAGTAAGAATCGAGCACGCAAAACATTTACTTGAATGTACTGATCTCCTTATTTCAGAAATAGCCATAAAATCAGGCTTTCTTTCTGATAATGTTTTTCGAAAAGCTTTTAATAAATATACCAATATAACTCCTCAACAGTATAGAAACTATTACCAGTCTTCTACTGCAAATAATTAAACAATTATAAACTAAACACACAAGAATTCTATTGAAGTATATACTTCAATAAGCATTCTAGTGTTTAAATCCAACTATTATGAGTCAACAAACAAAAGAATTAAATGTAGCATTCCTTATTTTTAATGAAGTCGAATCACTAGACTTGAATGGTCCTTTAGATGTTTTTGTAAAAGCAAATATTATACTACCAAACTCTTATCATAATTATTTAGTCTCTGCTACAAGCGACATTGTAATAACAGAGGGAGGCACAACCTTTATTGCTCCTCAATATACACTAGATAACTGTCCAAAACCAAATATTATAGTATTACCAGGTGCCAACCCAGATATAGTTTTAAAATACTTAGATGATGAAGTATTTCAAAATAGTTATATCAATTGGATAAAAAAACACTATGAAGATGGTGCTTTATTGTTTACAATCTGTACTGGCTGTTTATTACTAGGTAAAACAAATATATTAAATGGTCACAATGTCACTACACATTTTATGGCACAAGATCTATTACAAAAGTATGTTCCTATGTGCAATGTCCAAAAAAACACTAGATACGTTGATGAAAATAAATTGCTCACCACTGCAGGGATAACAGCAGGGATAGATGCCGCTATATATTTAGTAAAAAAACAATTAGGAGAAGAAATAGGTGAAACAATAACCAAAATTTTTGAATACAAAATCTAGTTATTTATAATTGCAACTAACAGTATACTCTTATAAATAAACAAAATTTCATATCTTATAAAGACAAATTTCATACTATTTCTTAATGAGATAATCTTACTATTTATAGCAATAATAAAATGGTTAAAACCCCACATACAATAACACTCCGTATAGCAAAATACTAATTTCCTTTCAGTTTCCTACGCTATGTATCTAGATTCGATATATAGTAAATCCATAATGCCTCTATTGAAACCCCTTGTTTTAATAGAGGCATTATGGACTTACAATGGACTCACTATGGACTCATCCCCTAGGATCTCTGTCTCGTCTTACTATAACTGTACAGCTATAGCTAATAATTCTACTTGTAACCGTCCAATTTATCAATAGTCTAACTATTTTTTCGCGAGAAGTTATTTAATAGTTAAACAATTATGATTCGTATTTTTAGTCAGTGTAAAATACTATTTCCTTAATCATATCGAATTGCTTTTATAGGCGATATCTTAGTGATTAAATAAGATGGAATTAACAATACTAACATTGCTACTACAACTACACCGATATTTAACAATAATACATCTGATAATCTAATAAGCACAGGAGCCTCGCTAACATAATAGGATGAAGGGTCTAATTTAATAATACCAAAATATTTCTGTATAAATAAGATTCCTAGTCCAATAACATTTCCATAGAACAAACCTTTCACTATTAAATAAGACGCATTATAAAGGAAGATCTTACGGATACTCCAATTATTTGCTCCCAAGGCTTTCAAAATTCCTATCATCTGTGTACGTTCCAAGATTAAAACTAACAAAGCTACAATCATATTAATAGAAGCAACGACAACCATAATAATAATAATGACCATGATATTAAAATCAAACATATCTAACCAACTAAAGATATTGGCGTATTTTTCAACAATTGTTTTACTATCTACTGTAGAAGGCAATCCTAAATAGATTTCATTTCCTTTACTTTCAATTTTTTCAAAATCATTTAAAACTATTTCGATTCCGCCTACTTCGTCTTCCTTCCATCTATTAAGTCGCTGTACATGCTTTAAATCACCTATTACAACATTTTCATCAAACTGCTGCATTCCAGAATTATATATACCTACTATTTCAAACTGTCTTACATTAGGAATCTTGTTTCCCCATTCTTTCATAAAGTAGGTAGTCACTTTATCTCCAAGTTCAAAATGTAATCTATTAGCTACGTATTCTGATAGTACGATTTCATTACTCATTTTATTACCAATTTCTGGTAACCTTCCTTTTATTAAGTAATCTTTAATTGCGTCAAGAAGATATAAAGAATCTACCCCCTTATAAATTATACCTTCAAAAGAAGTGTTTGTCCTAATGATTCCAGCTTTTGAAGCATACACCTGTACATTTTTAATTCCCTCTACTTCCCTAAATACTTTCTTATCTAATAAAGATAATGGCAAAGGTTTTAATGTCAAATCAGTTACATTATTGTCGTAATTAGTAATAACAACATGACCACTAAAAGCTGATATTTTATCTCTGATCTTATATTTCAATCCTATACCTGTCGAAACAGATATCAACATCATAATAATTCCCAATGCAATAGCTGCAATAGCAATTTTAATTATTGGCGCAGAAATACTACTTTTATACCCTTTAGTGGCAATAAGTCGTTTAGTAATAAAATATTCTAATTTCAAAGTAAATATGATCTCTAGTTCAATGTTCAAAAATACATTTTTATTCTTAGTAAGCGCATGGCTATTTATGCTAAATTTTAATATTCTAGCTAATAACAATAGTCTTTCTAAGGGTAAAATAGAAACTAAAATAATTGTAGGTGCAGAAAACTTTGATGCATATATATATTTATTAAATGGGAAAAATATAGGCATATTAACGAATCAAACGGGAGCAGTACGATCTAACTTAGATAACGATAATTATGACTTATCTATCGTAGATTGTCTACTTAACCAAGGAATAAAAATAAAAAAAATATATGCACCCGAACATGGTTTTAGAGGTACAGCAGATGCCGGTGAATTAATAAAAGACGGTAAAGATGTAAAAACTGGGCTTCCTATTATCTCTCTTTATGGCAATAGTAAAAAGCCTTCGGAAAAGCAACTTGAAGGAATAGATATAATGCTATTTGATTTACAAGATGTAGGAGCAAGATTCTATACTTATATATCGTCTTTACACTATCTAATGGAAGCATGTGCGGAACAGAATATTCCAGTAATTGTGCTTGATCGTCCTAATCCTAATATCAATATCATTGACGGTCCTACCTTAAAAAAAGAGAATACAAGCTTTGTAGGCATGCATGAAATACCAGCGATGCATGGAATGACTATAGGAGAATATGCCAAAATGATTAATGGTGAGAAATGGCTAAAAAATGGAATACAATGTAAATTAACTGTTGTTCCTAATTTAAATTATAATCGAGCATCTCATTATTCTTTACCTATACCACCCTCTCCAAATTTACCTAATGATAAATCAGTAAATCTATATGCTAGCTTATGCTTTTTTGAAGGTACTAATGTAAGTTCAGGAAGAGGTACAGACCTACAATTTCAAGTATATGGTTCGCCTTATTTAACTAATATGCCTTTTAGTTTTACCCCACAGCCAAACGCTGGTGCAAAAGACCCTATGAATAAGGGAAAGCTTTGTTATGGTGAAAATTTAAGTACACAAGAAGATGTCGAAAAGCTTGAAATAAAATGGCTACTAAAAGCTTACAAAAACAGTTCTAATAAAGAGAAATTCTTTAATAACTTTTTTATAAAATTAGCAGGAACACCAGAACTAAAAGCACAAATATTAGCTAATAAATCAGAAAAAGAAATTAGAAAAAGCTGGGTGGAAGGAATATCTGATTTCAAAACATTGCGTAAACCTTATCTAATTTATAATTAATAGTCAACTATATTTTGAGTCCTAATTCTAAAATTTTTATTTCTCGTAAAGCTTTTACGTTTATTGGAATTGCTATTATTGCGATTACTATTATTGCACTCTATATTCTTAGTTCTGCTATTAATAAAAATAACATTGAAACTTATAAATACATAACCAATAAAAATTTTAATCAAAAACTCCATTCTTTAGAATTAGAATTTAAAAAACTAGATGATCATATAGCATCTTTAGATTCTATTATATCTTCTACTCCACTAAATTTACTACCACTAAAATTTGAGGTACTTAATGACGTATATAACCACGGTAACATTATTGATTTAAACTGGTATATCGTACTTAATGACAAAAATGATATTAAAGATTATTACTTAGGAAAACAGCCGATTAATGAAAAAGATAATTTCTATTTACAGAAGTTAGATTCTGATCTATTCTTTTCTCAGTCTAATCATTTTATAAATATACATGGTATATATTACTGGATAATTAATCATAATCAAACACTTCCGTCTGGTGATAAAATTATTTATGGAATTACAATTGATATGAATTCATTTCATAAATATCTAACTCTCATAGATGATACTACCGCTAACTATGCTTATATTTTTACGAGAGAAGGATTGTGCATTTACCATCCCGAAGTAGCGTTTATTGGAAAAAACCTTTTTAGAGAAAACAATTTGACTCCAAAGGATACAATATCACCTACTAATTTTAAAAACCCGCCGATCGTTACCTCTGAATATATAAATATTGATATTTTTAGATATGTTCATACATTTAATTCTGAAAACTTTGATGGTTATATAGCAATCAATTTCCCTAAAGTAAATACAGATGAAAATACTGCTCCTATAAAAAAGAACACCTCTTTAATATTTGTAGTAACCATTTCATTAATATTTTTACTAATCTATTTATTTAATACTTTGAACAAAAAAGCATATAAGGAGAAAGAATTATTAGCTGTAGAAAATGAAAAAATAAGTAAAGAATATGCACAAATACAACTGCAACAATTAAAAAATCAGATCAACCCACATTTTCTTTTTAATTCATTAAACTCACTTTATATGTTAATTGATTTAGATAGAAAAATAGCGCAGAAATTCACACTTAATTTAAGCAAAACATACCGTTACTTAATTACGCCACCTGCAGATAATATCGTGGATGTAAATGAGGAAATAAGTTTTATTAAGCAATTTATTACTTTACAGCAGATACGATTCAAACAAGAATTGCACTTCGATTTAATTGATAAACGACAAACTAAACATCACAGAAGGATTCCTTTTTTAGCTTTACAAATAACAGTTGAAAATGCCCTAAAACATAATATTGCAACGATAGAGAACCCGCTATTAGTTCAAGTTATTATAGAAGAAAATCAAGTTACAGTAATCAATAATTACCAACCGAAAAACATTAAGACCAATAGTGAGCTCTTTGGTCTAAAATATTTAAAATCAATCTATAATTATTATGGATGTGATAAATTTAAAACAATACAAGATGATGCAACGTTTACTTGTATACTGCCTTATCTCTAAAATGTTAAAATTATCCATTCACTCCCCTATTCTATCCACTCACTCCAAAAAATTTCTTGGTTATAGTTAAGAATCATAGTTTTAGGCTCTTAACGATAACTTAACATTGGAATGATTAAAGACACGGTTAAACTAAGTATTAGCGCATTACTATTATCTTGTTGCATTTTACAGGCTACCCCAACCTATGCAATAAAGAAAAAAACAAGCGCTAAGACAAGTAAAGAAGTTACAAAAGAAAAAGACTCTACTGACAGCAAAAAAAACAACTATGCTGAATTACTAAAAAAAGGAGTTTATAAAAAAGGAATGTTTAATACTATCCAAGTTAAAACGGATATGTATTTTGAAATTCCTGATAGCTTATTAACACGTGAGTTTTTAATTGTAAACAAACTATCCCAAGTACCATTAGAAGTAAACGATGCTGGTGCTAACAAAGGAATGAATTATGAAAATAAATTAATTACATTTCACAAAGACACATTAGCAAATAAAGTTTGGGTTAAAACTCAAACTGTTCGTGTAACTTCTCCTAAAGAAGATGCAATTACTGAATCAGTAAAAAACAACTTTATAGAATCAGTATTAGAAGTATTTGATATTGAAGCTCAATCCCCAGATTCAACAGCTACAGTAATCAAGGTAAATAAAGTATTTGATGGAAATCAAAAAAGCTTTAATGATGTACTTACTGGATTAGGTCTTCCTACTTCTATAAAAACAAATTTATCTTTTATTGAAGGGATTAAAACTTTCCCTGAGAATATTGTTGTAAAGTCTTTACTTACAACAAGTGTAAATGAAGGTACGGGAGATATGCCAGTTTCTTTGGGAGTCACTACCAATATTGTATTGCTTTCTAAAGAGCCTATGCAACCAAGAATTGCAGATAAAAGAGTTGGATTCTTTACTGAAAAGAGTTGGTTCTTTAGCGATGCTCAACACAAAATGGAAGAGCGTGAGTATATCACAAAATGGCGCATGGAACCAAAAGAAGAAGATATCGATAAGTATCTTCGCGGAGAATTAGTAGAACCAAAGAAACCTATTGTCTATTATATCGACCCTGCTACTCCCCCACAATGGAGAAAAAAAATAATTGCAGGTGTTCACGATTGGCAAGTTGCATTTGAACAAGCAGGTTTTAAAAATGCTATTATTGCAAAAGAACCTACGGAAGACGATAAAGATTTTGATATTGATGATGTTAGATATTCAGTAATTACTTATGCTGCATCGCCAAAATCAAATGCTATGGGACCATCAGTTATGGATCCAAGAAGTGGTGAAATATTAGAATCAGATATCATCTGGTGGCATAATGTAATGACTTCTGTACACAGCTGGATGAGAATTCAAACAGGTCCTATTGATCCAAAAGCTAGAGCAAATAAGTTTACTGATGAGCACATGGGTGAAGCTATTCGTTTTGTATCATCACATGAAGTAGGACATACTTTTGGATTAAAACACAATATGGGAGCTTCATTTGCATTCCCAGTTGATTCACTACGTTCAAAAGACTTTACTGATAAAATGGGAGGAACTGCACCATCTATCATGGATTATGCACGTTATAACTATGTTGCTCAACCAGAAGATGGAGTAACAGCAATTACACCTAAAATAGGTATTTATGATAAATACGCTATTGAATGGGGTTACCGCTGGTATCCTGACCAAGAAACTGAGAAGAAAGCATTGCGAAAAATGATTGAAGATCATCAAGATGATCCTATGTATTTCTATGGAGAGCAACAAAGTTTCTTAAATATTGTTGACCCAAGATCACAATCAGAAGATTTAGGTGACGATGCAATGAAAGCAAGCGAGTATGGTCTTAAAAATTTAAAAATAGTTGTAGATAATATTATTCCTTGGACATACGACGAAGGAGAGAATTATTATGAAGCTGGTAAATTATACATGGGAGCTGTTGGTCAATGGCAAATGTATAACCAACATGTTCTATCTAATATTGGAGGGATTTATTTAAATCATACGGTTTACGGAAACAACAAAAAAGCCTATGAATCTGTCCCATATGAAACTCAAAAAAGAGCGGTTGAATATTTAATTGACAATGCATTAAATATTCCAACATGGTTATTTTTTAATGAAGTTATAGATAAAACTTACGGCTTAAAAGACTCTCCTGTAGGTCCATATGAATACTCACCATATTCATTAGCTAGAGAATTACAATACACTACTTTGTATTATACATTAATGGATGAACGCTTATTACGTCTTCTTGAAGATGAAGTAATTGCAGTAGAAACAAATAATGTTAAAAAATTTACAATAAATGATTTGTTTACTATGCTCAATGGTGAGATTTTTGCTGCAACAAGAAAAGGCAAATCTCTATCTATTTTGCAAAGAATGACGCAAAAGAATTATGTAGATGCATTAATTATCGATGTGAATAAATTATTTGAAAAAACAAGTAAGAAAAGTCTCTTAATGACAACTCATAATTTACAACTTCCTACTTTGTGTAACCACATTGAAGAAGATAATAATTTAAGAAACATCAGCTTTACAGTAATGAAAAGAGTTTCTGAAGTGACGTCATATAAAAAAGGAGAGTTAATGAATATAAAAACTTTACTTACTAAAAAGAAAAATACAGGTGATGCGGCGACTAAAGCTCATTATGTTGATATAATCAATAGAATTGACGAGGCGCTAAGTCTATAGAGATACCCTAACCCCACAATTAATTGAAACAATGAAGAAATTATTTCTCCTCTTCGCCCTACTAACTTTTTCTTTTGGTTTTGCCCAAGGGAAAAGAACAATCACCGGGCTTGTTCAAGATGCTACAGATAAACTAGGCTTACCTGGTGCTTCTGTAATCGTTGAAACACAAACATTATCTAATGAGACAGCTCAGCAAGGTATCATTGAAAGTACTAGTATTGGTACAATGACAGACTTTGATGGGAATTTCACACTTGATGTACCTGCTAATACAAAAGCCTTACGTATTAGTTTTATTGGCTACGAATCAAAATTAGTTACTCTAGGGACAAAAGATTACTATGTTGTAACCCTAGGTACAGATGACAACATCTTAAATGAAGTAGTCATCACTGGTTACCAAACTATCGAGAAAAGAAAATTAACTTCTTCTGTTAACCAAGTTAGCATGGCAGATATTAATCAAGTAGGTGTAGCTAGTGTTGATCAAATGTTAGCTGGTCAAATTGCTGGTGTAGCAGTAACCACACCAACAGGTGCACCTGGAGGTCCTGCTAAAATAAGAATACGTGGGACAGCATCTTTAAATGGTCCACAGGATCCACTATGGGTTATTGATGGGATGCCTTTAGAAGGTAATGACGTACCTAATTTTAACGATAGAGAGAATATTGATCAGTTACAAAACTTTTCTATCGCTGGACTAAACCCAGATGATATTCAAGATATTACAATTCTAAAAGACGCTTCTGCAACTGCTATTTATGGTGCAAGAGCAGCAAATGGAGTAATTGTAATCACAACTAAAAAAGGTAAAAAAGGTAGTATGAAAGTTAATTTCACTGCTAATACCTTTATTAATGAAAGACCTAAGTTCTCAAAACTTAACTTAATGAATTCTTCTGAGAAAGTAGACTTTGAGTTAATGCTTGCTTCTAGAGATGATTTTCAGACAGGGTATCAGAACAAAGGTGAAATAATGCGTATCTTAAATGCTTCAGGTGAATTAAATTCTTACAGAGATAGTGGATTTAGCTCACTTTCGCAAGCAACTCAAGATAACATAAACAAATTAAGAAATAATAATACTAATTGGGGTAAAGAACTTTATCGCGCTACAGTAAACCAACAATATGGTTTAAGCTTGTCTGGTGGTAATGACAACTCAGATTATTATTTCTCATTAGGGTATTATGACGAACAAGGGACAACTTATGGAACTGGATTCGAACGTTACAATATTACCTTAAAAAACAATTACTATATCAACGATAAATTAAAAGTAGGTGCTGCCTTATTTGGTACACAATCTAAAAAGAAAAGTTTTACAACGGATTCAAATTCAGATACCAATCCTGCAAACTATTCTAGAAATGTAAATCCATATAACATTATTTATAATGAGGATGGCAGTTATTTTTACGACAGAGATATACAAGGTACTGATAACAGATATGTTCCTTTCAACTTTTTAGAAGAAAGAGAAAATACAAGTTATGAATTGACAAATAAATCATTAAAAGCAGTATTTGACATAGAATATCAAATATTAGATGATTTGAAATTTACCTCTCAATTAGGGCTTCAATTTGACAAAAATGAGACTGAAAAATACTTAGGGAAAGAAACGTATGCTACTAGAAAATTTAGAGAGAATACTAGATATTATGATAGCACAGTAACTGGTCCTGATAAATTCAGATATTTCTTGCCTGATGGTGGAATTATTGAGAATCTTAGTGATGACTATTTCCAATACAACTGGAAAACACAAGCTACTTACAATGCTATCTTTAATGATAAACACGAAGTAGATCTTATGGCAGGTATGGAATTAAGAAGAGAAAATCGTACTCAAATAAAATCTAAAGGTTTTGGTTATGATCCAAACACTTTAACTTCTAAACAAATAAATTTCCCAGCTGGTAGTTCAGAGTCTGGACAGAAACTTTATGAAACTTATAGAAAGACAAAAGCTGAAAATGCTTATGCTTCTTTCTTTGGAACAGCTGCTTATACTTATGATCGTAAGTATACAATTTTTGGAAGTGTGCGTTATGACGGATCAAATTTATTTGGTGTAGATCCTAAATATAAATATTTACCATTATGGGCAGTATCAGGTTCTTGGCTAGTATCAGGAGAAAGCTTTATGGAGAATATTGATTTTATTAATAATCTACGTTTACGTGCTTCTTATGGTTTACAAGGAAATATAGATAGAACAACGTCACCATTTTTAATTGGAGAATATGGTACTACTTCTATATTACCTGGAAATACAGAATCTACTATTGTTATTACTTCTCCTCCTAATGGTACTTTAAGATGGGAAAAAACAACAAACACTAACTTAGGTTTTGATTTAGGAGTATTAAACAATCGTATAGCCTTAGAATTTGATGCTTATAATCGTAAGAGTACAGATTTAATTGGATTAAGAGCTTTGCCTTTAGAAACAGGTTTCCAATTCACTAATATGAACTGGGCTCAAGTAACAAACAAAGGTTTTGAAATCTCTTTGACAACAAGAAATATTAATACAGAAGACTTTAGCTGGACTACTACAATCAACTTTGCTAAAAATAAAAGTAATGTAGATCGTATTCAAGTACAAGACAACGAATTCTTACCATCTAGAGAAGGTAAACCAGTAAATTCAGTATTTGGTTTTAAAACAGCTGGACTTGATGACAATGGGAATATCCTTTTCTGGAAAAATGGAGAAAAAGTTACAGGAGTAGAATTCTTTGACCTAATTGATCCTTGGGCAAATGAATTGCCTGGTTATTTAGTTGAGTCAAAATTATCAGTAGCTGAACGTAGAAAACTGTTTTCTTACTTAGGAGATGCTGATCCGAAATTTACTGGAGGTATTATTAACACCTTTAAAATTCAAAATTTTGATTTAACTATATCAGCAGCTTTCAATTTAAAGCAAACTGTGATGAGAAGACCATCATATAGATCTGCTGATATTGACCCAGGAATGAATTATAGTAGAGAAATACTAAACGTTTGGTCTCCAAATAATACTAATGGAACATTACCAGGTATAACTGGAGCTGATCCTTATGCTGGAAATGATAATTGGATGTTAACTAAATGGTATGGTTCTGGGGATAACGGATATGGATATAACTATTTAGACATTTGGGCTAAAGATGTAAGCTATATGAGAATTAGTAGTATTCGTTTAGGTTATTCGTTCCCAAAATCACTATTGAGCAAAATAAAATTAGATAATGCAAGAATTACAGTAGAAGCTAAAAACCTATTTGTATTTGGTACTAGCTACAAAGGTTATTTTGACCCAGAGTCTTATGGAAATATCTATGCTCAACCAATTTCAAAATCGGTTTCACTAGGATTAAACTTAACTTTCTAATTTGTAACATTATGAAAAGAATACTTTTATTATTAGGTTGCGTTACAATGTTGAGTTTATCAACAGTTAGTTGCGACAAATATTTAGATATAGAACCCGAAGGAAAAATTATTCCTAAAACTGTAGAAGATTACAAAAAGTTCTTAAGAAGTGGATACGTGCAATATCCTAAGCATAAATCTTTAACGACATTACGAACTGATGAAGTTAAATTTGTGGAAACTGATAATGAGGCTTTCTTAGGAATCAAAGACATTTATATTTATAATGACTTTGCACCAAGCTCTCAAACTAAAGTATTCCCTTATACTGCATTTTATACTTCTATTTTCTATGCTAACAGCACTATCCTGGAAGGTGGTAAAACAATGGAAGCAGGAAATGAAAAAGATCAATTAATTGGGGAAGCTTATGCTTTACGAGCCTATTCATATTTTGAGTTAGTAAACTTATATGCTAAATCATACGATACTAATACTGCTAAAACAGAATTAGGTATAGTGTTACAAAATGAATTAGATATAGAAAACAAGGGACCTAAGTCAACAATAGAAGCAGTATACAATCAAATACACGCTGACTTAAATCTTGCAAAGGAATATTTGAAGGTTAGTAATTTTGATATCAAAGAAAAATATCACTTTACCATTCCTGCAGTTTATGCATTAGAGTCTAGAGTTAATCTTTATCAAAAAAATTACCAGGCTGCTATTGAGAGTGCAGAAAAAGCGATGACTTATAGAAGTGCGTTACAAGATCTAAACAAAGATTCTAAAATAGCATATACAGATTATTCTGGTGTAGAAAATATGATGGCACTTGATGATGCTTTTAGTACTCAAGAAAGAAATATCACCTATGTATCAAGTGAATTAATTAATGCATTTGATAAAGAGAACGACTTAAGATTTTCAATGTCATTTCAACTAGATGGTGAAAACTACAGAGTAATTAAAACAGGAGATGGAAATACAAAAGTAAGTTTTAGAACTGCTGAATTGTATATGAATAAAGCAGAAGCTTTAGTTCAATTAAACCAATTAAGCGAAGCAAAAAATACTTTAGAACAATTGATAGTTAGTCGATACAAACCAGAAGCTGCTAGTAATATTATACAGAAGCTTACTGGTTTGAATCAAGAGCAATTCTTAGCTTTTATATTAGAAGAGCGATATAAAGAATTTGCTTTTGAAGGTCACCGATGGAATGACTTGCGTCGATTAGATCAAAAACAAATTGTTCACCAATTGGGAGATAAAGAATATATCTTAAAACAAAATGACCCAAGATATACCCTACCTTTCCCATTAGAAGCTAAACGAAACAACCCAAATTTATAGCCAAACTCGCTTACTTAAAAACTACTCTTTAAAAGAGTAGTTTTTTTTTATTCACTATTTTCTTTAATTATGTTTATTCCGATATATCCAGATCAATGTTATTCATAGAACTCATCTCAACTTTCTAATTTTCCGAAATATGTTTATGTCTAAACTATTTTTATAAGCTTCTGTGAATCAAAAGCAACATCAGTATTAATAAAATAATCCTGCTACAGGTATTTTACCACTAATTAATTGATTAGTAAAATAGATTTCTATATCTAATATATCCTTTACATTATCAATAAGCTATAAGTACATCTGTAAACACTAAAATTCCTTGAGCAAAAAAAGTACCTCACTTTTTTTTATCCTAAAAAAACATATCTACCTAAATTACAATAGCTTAATACAAAACACAATCAATTGAGTTAAAATTGGAGTGCTTGTTAAAGCCAGTATTCATAAGCATTAGAGCGAAATCCTTCAACACTTCTTCAACACTTCCCCATGATTGCTCCATATAGAGGGCTATTTGTTGAAGGAATCTTGAAGAACTGTTGACGCACTGTTGAAAAAATCATTTCCTCTATAGTGATAAAGGAGTAATAAAGGCATACGTTGTATTAGATATTCCATGAATCACTTTCAAGCACTTCTATTCAAAAAGATTTTTTAAAATGAAATAACTATAATGAATTGAATGAGCAATAGAAAGATGAAGTCATATAGACTTTTTAGTTTACATAATATAGCATTAACTACCTCATGAATTGGCTTATTATCTAAATCCCCTTTCTGGAAGTGGCTAGTATGGAACTATATCTAATTTTATACTATCGATATGGAGTACACAATACAAAGGGTTGTAGTTTTTGTTTGTTTAACAGCACAAATTTCTACACCCCTTCTTTATTCTACCAAAGTCAAGACGACATCAAATATTATAAAAGACAAAAAATAGTACTATAAGTAGAATTAGGAACGTTCGCGCAAACAGAAATTCACTTGAAGGTTAACATTTTCAATTATTTTTAACTTAAGAATAAATTACTCCAATGCATATAATGATTAATAAAGGCATAGTATTTTTTAAATAAATACTCCATGTCTAATTAGAATTATTGCATTTTATAAGAATAAGTGTCTAGGTCAAAAATACATTGGTCAAAAAATAGGCTATTTTTATTACTTTTGTAGCAAAATAAGATTAAATGAAAGTAGCAATTGTTGAAGATGAGATGTTAGCTTCTAACTACCTTAAAAGTCTTCTACAGCAACAAGACATACTATTGATCAAAGAAGTTACTGTGCTTTCCTCTGTAAAAGAAGCAATAAGGTATCTATTCAGTAATAGTGTCGATTTAATCTTTATGGATATTCACTTAGGTGATGGAAAAAGTTTAGAGATTTTTGAACAAATAGAAATAAAAGCACCAATCATTTTTATTACAGCATATGATTCCTACGCTATCCAAGTCTTTAAACAATTTACTATTGACTACATTCTAAAACCTTTTGATAGCGAAGAATTAGAACAAGCTTTACAAAAGTTTCAAAACATCTATAAGCAGTTTGAAATACAAAACACTCTTGACAGCCTAGTTATAGTAGAGCAACGTGAGGAAGAAAATACTATTAAACAACGTTTTCTTGTACACAATGGGTACAAACTAAAATCTATTGAGGCTTCTCAAGTAGCTTACTTCTTTGCAGAAGGTAAGCACCTATTCATCAAAACTAAAGACGGCAATAGTTATATTTATGATGATACATTAAAAGACTTAATTGTAAAACTAGACCCTCAGATTTTCTTTAAAATAAATAGAAAATACATTATAAGCCATCTTGCAATTAAAGAACTAATAAAACATACAAGTCAGAAAATTGAAATTATATTAATGCCTGAACCTGAAGAAGAAACACCTATTCTAGTAAGTAAAACTCAAATTCAAGAGCTTAAAGCTTGGTTAGGATAGAAATAAAAATACTTATTTTATTCTTAAATAATCTCTCACCTGCTTAATAAATTATTATATTTGAGAGTAAGCTAACAAACAATAAAAACACTAATAAGTAGAGTTATGAACTTAGGAGATCGTATAATCAGATTTGTAGATAGAATATTAGATTTTTTTAATATTATAAAAGGATATTTAGATAATGCTGTAGCGCTTTTTGAAAAGATAAAACTAGCAGTTTTAGAATTAGTTGATTATTTGACTCAAAGAGTAGAAGAAATTACAGAAGAAGAAATGCAAACTTTGGAGGAAGAACATTTCTTCATCTAACTATATATCTCTATTTCAATAAAATTCTTTTTTTCATTTCTTCCACTACTTCAAAAGCAGCAGGGCATATTTCAATATTTTTTAATGTAAGATTAGTGATTTGATTAAACTTTTTACGATCAGTATGAGGGTATTCACGACATGCTTTAGGTCTCACATCGTATATTAAACAGTAATTTTCTGCATCTAAAAAAGTACAAGGAAGACTTTGTAAAACATAATCTCGATCCTCATCAATATATAGGTATTTATCTATAAATTGTTGAGGTTTCATTTTTAAATGCTTTGCTATTCTTTCTATATCAGCATTTGTAAATAGTGGACCAGTAGTCTTACAACAATTCGCACAGCCCAAACAATTTGTTTTTTTAAAAACAGAATCATGTATCTCCTGCATTTTATAATCCAAATCTTTAGGTGCTTTCTTTTTTAGCTTATCAAAATACTTTTTATTCTCGTTATGCTTATCTTTGGCAAGCTTGGGTAATTGTTTAAGTATTTTATCCATCAATATATTTTTAAGGTGCAAATTTAATTATAACACCTATGTATTTTTAAAAAAATAATATAAATAATGAAAGATCTTTTTGGTAGAGCAATTTTAGATTTCCAAACAAATAATAGTCCTGAACACTTAATTACTGAAACAGATATCTCTGAGGCAGAAGAAATGGACGTTAAATATCTTTTCCGCTCGTATAAAGAAATGCCTAAGCTTGAAAAAAAGGCATTAAATCTTTGTAAAGGTAAAATACTAGATGTCGGTTGTGGTGCTGGAACGCATAGCCTTTACTTACAGCAAAAAGGTTTTGATGTTACATCAATAGATATCTCTACAAATGCAATACAAGCATGTAATCTACAGGGCATAAAAAACACAAAGAATATAGATGTTTTACAATTGCATGACGAGAAATTTGATACAATTCTATTATTAATGAATGGCACAGGAATTTTTGGAAGGCTGATTAATACTACTAAATACTTAACTCATTTAAAATCACTTTTAAATCCAGGTGGACAAATATTAATAGATAGCTCTGATTTAATTTATATGTTTGATGAAGACGAAGATGGCGGTAAATGGATACCTATGGAAAACAAAGATTATTATGGAGAATTAGTATTTACCATAACCTATAAAGGCGAGGAAGAAGAACCATTTGATTGGTTATATCTTGATTACAACACGCTTCAAAATGCAGCTCACGCCAATGGTTTTGAATGTAACTTAATAGAGGAAGACGATAACTTCGATTATTTGGCAAAACTTTATATATAAAAAAAGGTCATTCAAATTGAATGACCTTTTCTTATTATTAACTATATACTATTGCATATATTTCATCATAATTCCTTGTAGACCTACAGCCCACTCTTGCCCAACTTGCTCTCCTTTTTCCATCAAAATTTCATTTTTAGATGATAATTTTTTACCAATAGGAGATTCATAAAACTTAATTAACTCTTTAATATCATTATGAGTAAACTCAGTCATGTACATTTCAGCCATCTTATCTTTTAATAAGCTCAAGCTAGCAGTTAATTCTTTTCTAAAGTCAGCTTTCTTATCATCTGCCACATTATTTTCCCACTCACTTGTAAGTGATTCAAATATTGCCATTTGACCACTCATATCCATGTATTTTTTTGTATCTATTTTAAAAGCATCCTGAGCAAAACCAAGTTGAGCTACTAAAACAAATACGAAAGTCAAAACAATCTTTTTCATAAAATTTATATTTTAAATATATTAATTGTAAAATTAAAATTTATTAAGGGATATCCAAAAATTTATGTGTTTGTAATGAAATTTTCCATTGTGGATTTCTCTTAACATATTCAATAATTAATGGCATCATCTCTTGACGTTTCCCCCATTCTGTCTGTAACAACAGTAAAGCATTTTTATTTACTTTAGCTGCCTGTTCTTCTGCAAAAATAAAATCGTGTTTATTATAGATAATGACTTTTAATTCATTGGCAGCATTATAAACACTTTGTGTTGGCAATTTAGCTTTTTTAGGAGAAAGACAAATCCAATCAAAATCACCTGATAATTCATAGGCACCAGAAGTTTCCATATTTGTTTGCATTCCAGCCTTTTTTAATTCTGAAGTAAGATAATCTAAATTATACATCAAAGGCTCACCACCCGTAATAACAGCTAATTTTGCCTCAGCAGAAGCTCTAGCTACAATATCTTCGACTTTTGTCAATGGATGTAATTCTGCATCCCAACTTTCTTTTACATCACACCAATGGCACCCTACATCACATCCGCCTAAGCGAATAAAATATGCTGCATTCCCTGAATAAAAACCTTCTCCTTGAATAGTATAAAACTCTTCCATCAAAGGCAATTTATATCCTTTTTTTAAAGCAACATTTTTTTGTTCATCCATCATATAATAATTCTATTAAAGCTGCAAAGATAACCATATTAAGAGTTTCCTATTTAAGAATTCAATAAAAAAAGCTTATTTACATTACTGTAAATAAGCTTTAATTTATACAAGTATCATTGTTTACTTACTTATTGCTTTTAAAGTATTTTGTGCAAATTCATTAGATGGTTCTAATGCTAGAGTTTTCTCAAAAAACTCTTTTGCTTTATTGTAATCCTCTTTGTTTGCATAGTATGTAGCAACAGAATTATATGCTTCTACCAATCTATCTTTATTTGTAGAAGAAACTTCTGCTTCTTTTTCTACTTCATTTATAAATCCAGTGTAAGCGTTAAATACTTGTTCAGTTCCTTCTTCAGTATCAATATATCTGTTAGTTCTAGCTTTAAAGAAATAAGCTTCTGCAATATTTGGATTTCCTTTTATTGTAGCATTAAAATATTTATCAGCTTCATTCAGATAATTCTCTTGATTTTTTTCAGAATCAATTCCTAATAAATAATAGCAATATGCTACGTAATAGTTATCATAGCTACTGTTTGGTTGCTCGTTAACTTTTGCAGAAATAGATAAGATATCGATAGCCTCTTGATATTTTTCATTTCTAAATAACTCAACTCCATAAGCATTAAAAGCACCAGCAATAGCAGGCTCTACCTGTACAGCTTTTTGTAAATATTCTAACCCTTTTTTATATGCATTAGCATCGACCTCAGAACTACCATTAATATTAGCTAAACCTAAATATAAATAATCACGTCCAATCACTTTTGCTTTACCTTCTGATATATATTTTTCTAATGCTTGAATACTTTCTTTATAATGTTTATTTTCAAAAGCTGCGTATCCTAAATAACGATAAATTCTAGGACTAACTCCCTTCACATCTTTTAACTCATTTGCTACTTTCTCTAACTCCTGATAATTAGCTGTAGATAATAAGAAATCAGCGTACTTCATTCTAGCTTCAATAGCATTATCAGTAGCTGCAATATATTTTTTATAATTCTCTTTTGACTTACCAATTAATTCTTCTGCCTTACTTGCATTTCTTGTTGACCATAAATAATAAGAGTCGGCTATCTCCCTATAAGCAGGAGCATAATTAGGATTATCTTTTAAAATCTCTTCAAACGATGCAATTGCTTGATCGAAAGCTCTTGCTCGTTTTGTGATTATAGCTACTTGCATCTTTGCTTCTAATAAAGAATTATCAAACGCAACTGCATCACTAAATGCAGAAAACGCTTCATTAACTTTATCTTGAAGTAGATAAGCTTTACCTAAGACTAAATAAGCTTCCGCAATTTGATAATCTTTTTCAATAATATCTTTAGCAATACTTTCAGCTTCTAAAGCATTTGGAGTACTAGCATCTAAATAAGCAATGGCAATTAGTAATTGTTCGTCATAATCTTTTTTACGAATATCTTTTTCTGCCTTCGTAAAATTAGCTTTAGCAGCACTAATATTACCATTCTCCAAATCAATTTGCCCTAATCCTATATAATTTAAAGACGCTTTACTACGACTTGCAATTCCTTGTTCAAAAAAATACTTCGCAGAATCGATTTGATTTTCCTTCAGATAAATATTCCCTAAATAGTAATAATTCTTCCCTTCATTAGGTTTACTCTCCACTAAAGTTTTTAATATTTCCTTAGCCTTATCAAACTGTTCTTCTTGTATTGCTTTTTTTGCATCATTAAGATCCTGTGCAGAAACTATTCCTGTACTACTCATTATTGCTAATGCTCCTAAAAGAATAACTTTTCTATTAATTGACATGATATAGTGTTTTTATTGATTTCATTTTATTATAATTCTTTACGAACTAAGATTTCTCGTGTAGGCGTTTTAAATGGAACTAATCCAGATTTTAAAACGATACGTTGACCTTTATACCCAGCTATGTAAGAAGAAAATCCCATGCCTAAACCCGCTTTTCCTTGAAAATCTAAAACATATAATTGACGAGTAAGAGGATAAGTTCCTTCTGCAATATTATTTTGAGATGGTTTATAATATTTACCATCTTTGGGATTACGTACAGCTAATACTTTTATATTATCTAAAACAGATTTAAGACTATCATCAGGCTGCACTAACCAATTAAGACCAATAACTCCTATTGCATTGGGGTTCTTTGCGACATAATTTACTACGTCAACTGTAGATGGTAGAAAATAAGCATAGTCTTTAGGGAAAGCATCTACACCTGTAGCTTTGCGAAAAGCAGTAGTCACTGAAGATTTATAATTATCAAAAACTAAAATAGGTTGTTCACTATTTTTATTTTTAATACCATCCTTGCCATCTATTTTTTGATACTTGCTAAGATTTTCCAGCATTTTGTCATAATCAACAACGCTATCTTTAAACGCTTTATTTGTGACAAAAACAATAGCATCACTAGCAAAGTGTGTACGCTTAGGAACTACTCTTCCCTCAAAGCGCTTTAATTCCTCATCAGTTAAATCACGTGGAAGAATAGCAACTCTTAAAGAGTCATTAAATATTAAATTAAGAATTTCAACTTCAGATTTTTCAATTAAATTTACCTTTACATCTTGGTATTCATATTCAAATAGCGTATTCACATCATCCACAATCGGAAACACAGATTCTTCAACTAATAAATCTAACTTTCCAGAAACAGCAGTTTCCCCTACTTCTTTTACTTCTTCATCCTTACCACTATTCTCACTTTTACATTGTGAAAAAACAAATAATACAAAAGCGCAAATACCAATAATACGCAAGCCAAATCGAATGTTTCTATTCATCCTAATATACTATAGTTTAAACTTATTTTAAATAACTTCCCATAAAGATAAACATATTTACAAGAAACAAGGATAAATCAATATCATTTAACATTGAAATCCTACTAATACAAAATAGAAATTCAAATCAAATGATACCATAAAAAAAGGTTGTCATAGTAAATGACAACCTTAATTAATCTTCTTTATTCCACAATCGGTAAAACCGAAATAATGCGTACACTATTAGCAGGACGCCAAACATCATTCTATTAGAATACTCAATACTTACAGGCATTTCTTTCCAAACAATGAAAGTAATACCTAGTACCAAATAAACTAAAAAAAAGAATAGTCCAAAAATGAACAGAAATCGCTGTAATAGCGATTTCTGTTTAAACTTATTATTATTCATATTATTGAACTTGAATAGTAATTGGTAATGTAAACTGTGAACGAACATTACGACCGTTTTGAACTGCAGGAGTCCACTTAGCCATACCATTCAATACACGTACTGCTTCTTTACCAGCTCCATATCCTGGGTCTCTTAAAACTTTAATATCAGTTAAAGAACCATCTTTCTCAACAATGAACTGAACAATTACTTGTATTCTTTTTGTAGATGAATCAATATCCGGTGTTCTAAATCTACTGATGAATTGTTTTTGGAAAGCAGGCATACCACCTGGGTAACTAGCTTGCTTTTGTACAGCAACAAAAACTTTATTATCATCATCTGGTTTTTCTGCACCTTTGTCAGCATCACCTACTGCTTCACCAGTTTTAATCTCACCTTTATCTTTATCTCCTTTAGCATCTTTAGCTCCAGGATCCACATCATCCTTAAAATCATCTTGTTTAGCAATCTCTTCGACTACTTCTTCTTTCTTAGCGATTTTAGGTTCAGTAAATTTTTTAGTATCATTTACTGATTTAGTTTCTGGTGGTGGTGGTGGTGGCAACTCCTCCTCGATTGGTGGCGGTGGTGGTGGAAGCTCTTCTATCGGCGGAGGAAGATTAATATCCTTCACTTCTAGAACTTCGTCATATGATTGCACTTTTTTCACACCAAAAGTACCACTTGCCATATCGATTAACATTGGAGATGCTAATCCAAGTCCAAACATAACCATCCCTGCCAATAATGCCCAAGATGTTACTTTTGGATTCTCAGATCTCAACTGATATGCTCCGTAAGTTTTATTACGCCCTTCGAAGACAATATCAATCCAATCTTTTTTAAAGATATTTAATTTTGACATATTTCTAATATTTTCTTTCTAGGACGTTATTTACTTTCTCCTAATATTTCTAAATCAACATCACTGATATCTACAATAGCATAAGATTTAATTCCTGTAATTGCCATTTCATCTAAGATATCAATTAAGTTTCTATAAGTAGAGTTTTCGCTCGCTTTAATAATAACTATTAAACCTTTCTCTAAATCTTGAGAATAAGCTAAAGCTTTTTTCTCTTGATCTAAAAGAACTTGACGAATACCTGACTTACCGTATGTTGCATCACTAGGTCCTTCTAATGATTCTTGAGGCATACCTCTAAACCATTTTATTTTATTGTCCCCTCCTAGCAGTACAGTTAAAGTACGATTCTCATCTACTTTTAAATCTGTATCTTCTGTATCTGCCTTGTCTTTTTTATCAGGCATTGCCAAATTCATAGACTGGGGTTTATTCATAGATGTTGTCAACATAAAGAAAGTAATCAACAAGAAAGCTAAGTCTACCATCGCTGTTAAGTCAACACCAGAGTTTTGCTTTTTACTTCTTACTTTTTTTCCTTTACCGCCGTCACCACCTGTATTTAATTCAGCCATTTACAGTTTTTTTTTAATGATTAAAAATCTTCATTTCTAAGCCCAGTAACCAAGAAAAACTTATTTACTCTTTGTTCCTGAAGAATGTCAATAACCTTTTTTACTTGTGGGTAATGTTCGTCAGCATCTCCTTTAATAGCAACATTTAAAACTAAATTGTTTTTCTCTTTCGCAACAACACGAGCACTTTTTACCCAATCCTGTAATTGATTGTTAAGAGAATCCGTAGGAATCCCTTTTTGGTTAGCACTTGTTTGGTTACGAACTGCCATTGGAAGATTTAAAAAGCTTTTTATTTCATTCATTGGAGTACCTATTCCCTCCATAAACATAAAAGCTTCTTTCTCTTGATCATTAAATTCTATATTATAAAGCTTACCCATTTCTTCAAGAGTAGCTTTACGATCTTCTTTACCTAAAACCCCGAAGAAAACCTTTTCGTCACCTATTGTTATAGTAGCTAAGTTACTTTCTGGTAATTTAGTTTGTACTGTTGAATTTGGTGTATCTACTGGTAATGGCTCGGGAAGTTTCGCTGTTGAAGTTAATACGAAGAAAGTTAAAAGTAAGAATGACACGTCACACATAGCGGTCATATCCACTCTCATACTTTTCTTCTTCATTTTACCTTTAGCCATTGATAAATATTTTTTTTAATCAAACCAACGCCTTTCACAACGAAAGTTTAATATTAATATTAATTACTCTTCTAATAATTATTTTGATAACCCTCTAAATCTTCTGTAAGATTGAGTGATAGCAAAACCTGATTCATCAATAGAGTAAGTTAATCTATCAATTTTAGTTGTAAATGCATTGTACATTACAATCGCTAAAGTAGAAGTACCAATACCTGTAGCAGTACATACTAACGCCTCAGAAATACCTGTTGCTAATGCTGCAGAGTCTGGAGTACCTGAAGTTGCTAAAGCTGAGAACGCTTTAATCATCCCTGTTACTGTACCTAATAACCCTACTAACGTACCGATAGAAACTAATGTAGCTAATACAATCATGTTTCTTTCTAACATTGGCATTTCAAGTGTAGTTGCTTCTTCAATTTCTTTTTGAATTGCTTCAGTAGCCTCTTCACTATTATACCCTTCTTTTTTCATTTCTTCATATTTGATCAATCCAGCTTTCACTACGTTAGCTACTGATCCTTGTTGAGCGTCACATGCTTCCATTGCTTCTCCAATTCTTCCAGCATTAATGCTTCCTTGAATCTCTTGAACGAATTTTCCGATATTTCCTTTTCCTGATGCTTTAGAAATTACGAAAAATCTTTCGATTGAGAAAACTACAGTCATTGTTAATAAACCTATTAACGCAGCAACTACAGGTCCCCCTTTATAAACCATCCCTAAGAAATTTCCTGGTAGTGGGTGTCCCTCTGGATCTCCATTTTGGAAGTTTGCTGGATTACCCATTACGAATTTCCAAATTAGAAATCCAAAAACTAAACAAAATACTACAGCTAGTGATGCAATCACTCTACTTGCTCCTGAACTAGATCCTTGTTTCTCAACTGATTCGTTTGATACGTTTGTCATCTTTTTAAAAATTTAATTCTTTTTTTTTTCAATTATTACTTATTACTTTTTCTCTTTTAGAACATATGAGAGTCGCAAATTTATGTTTTTAGACGAAATAAAAAAATTAAAAACAATATTTTTAAAACTTTCTCCACTTCATTTAACTTTAAATAAATTTAACAACCCCGTATTAAAAGGAAATGTTAAGCTAAGGTAAAGATAACAACTCTTAATCAATTAAACTATTATCTTTTTTACATTACCCGCAATTTTAACATTTCAACTTTATACAAAATATAATTTTTGTTTCTAGTATATTTGTTTGAATTTATAATTTTATTAAAATTTAAACTTGCTATCATGAACTATGAAAACTTCACTAATACCTTCAAAAATGGGTATATGTGCAAAGGTGATTACATCACAATTGGCTCAGCTAAATACGATAACAAAATTCAAGCCAACTCTTTCATAAACATCCCATTAAAAACAATTAATAGACATGGTCTTATTGCTGGAGCTACAGGTACAGGGAAGACCAAGACTATTCAAGTTCTTTCAGAACAGTTATCCGCAAAAGGAATTCCAGTTTTAATGATGGATATAAAAGGGGACTTTAGTGGAATAGCCCAAAAGGGGACTTTGAATGATTTCATATCAGATCGTCACCAACAAATGAATTTGCCTTTCAATATTGATAATTTCCCAGTTGAATTACTATCTATTTCTCATCAGAATGGTGTAAGACTAAGAGCAACTCTTACAGAATTTGGACCAATACTATTTAGTCGTATCCTAGATTTAAACGATACTCAAAGTGGAATTGTTTCTCTAATTTTTAAATATTGCGATGATAAAAAGCTCCCACTTCTTGACTTAAAAGACTTTAAAAAAACATTACAATACCTTACCAATGAAGGAAAAGCTGAAATTGAAGCTGAATACGGGAGGATATCAGCAGCATCTACAGGTGCTATCATTAGAAAACTAATAGAAATAGAACAGCAAGGAGGTGAATTATTCTTTGGAGAGCCTTCTTTTGATATTTCAGATTTAATGCGTGTAGACGACAGAGGTTATGGTTATGTAAATATTCTAAGGCTAGATGACATACAAGATAAACCTAAGCTTTTCTCAACCTTTATGTTGAACCTCCTTGCGCAAGTATATTCACAAATGCCTGAACAAGGAGATAGTGGTCAGCCAGAATTAGTTATTTTTATAGACGAAGCCCATCTAATTTTTAATGAAGCAAGCAAAGCGCTACTAAATCAAATAGAAACTATCGTAAAATTAATTAGATCTAAAGGAATTGGAATTTATTTTATTACTCAAAATCCTACAGACATTCCAAACGGTGTATTAGCGCAATTAGGTTTAAAAATTCAACATGCTTTAAGAGCATTTACAGAAAAAGACAGAAAAGCAATAAAAACAGCCTCTGAAAATTTTCCAAGTACTGAATTTTACAAAACAAATGAAATCATTACACAATTAGGAACTGGTGATGCCTTAGTTACAGCATTAAATGAAAAGGGAATACCTACTCCCTTAGTTGTCTGTGCAATGCGAGCACCAGCAAGTAGAATGGATATTTTATCAAAACCCGAAATAGATGAAATTATAGAAGCTTCTACTTTAGCGAAGAAATACAACAATTATTTTGACCGAGAAAGTGCTTACGAAATTCTTACTGCAAAATTAGAGCAATTAAACAATGTAAGCGAAACAAATCAAAGCACAAAAAGTAAAACTTCAACTCCACCAAAAGAAGATAGCAATGTAACAAAAGGAATTATTAAAGTGGTAACTAGTGCTACCTTTATAAGAGGAGCATTTGGTATTCTAAATAAAATTCTATCAAGTAACAACAAACGAAAGAAATAACATAAATAATGTTTTTTTCGTAAAAACTAAAAGCTCAAAATATTCAATGAATATCTTGAGCTTTTCTTATAATTATTTTTCTTTAATATAAGGCTGTTGCGCCTCCTTTATTAAATTCTTTATTTTATTTTCAACCTCTTCACTGCTCCACTTTTCATAGATTCCTTCTATTTTCATAACTTCATCCATAATACCATTTTGAAAATCTCCCAGTTTTAGCGCAGAAAGATAGCTATCATTACTAAAAGTAACGCGATCATATAAAGGCAACCACAAATCAGGATATTTTATCGCAAAACTACTTTCTATTTTCTTTCTTATTAAGAATTCTTCATCAGCAGTAGATTCACTCATTTCTTTAAAATTTCTATAAGAAAGTTCAGCTATCGCATCACCATTTGGCTTTCTCTCTTTTTGATATTCTTGAAGCAAAGTACCCCAATCAGTACCTTTATTTTTATCAATAATTTCACTTAAAACAAAAACATCTTCTAAACCAGCATTTAATCCTTGCCCATAAAAAGGAACTACAGCATGGGCAGCATCTCCAATTAATGCAACTTTATCTTTATACACCCATGGAAAACACTTCATAGTAACCAAAGAATTAACCGGGTTCTCTTTATAAATAGTTACATAATCAGGGATAAGATGAGTAACCTCTATAAAGTATTTTTCAAAAAATGTAATAATGTCTTTATCTGACGTAATGTTTTCAAATGAAACATCTCCTTCAAAAGGCATGAATAATGTACATGTAAATGAACCATCTACATTTGCTAATGCTATAAACATAAAATCTTTTCTAGGCCATATATGAAAAGAATTTGCATCTATACGATGTTTACCACTATCATCAGCTCGTATAACAAACTCTTTGTAACCTAATTTCAAATAAGATTGTTGATACTCATATCGACTTTGACGCTGCATTCTAGATCTAATACGAGAATAAGCACCATCAGCTCCAAAAATCATATCATGTTTAATCTTACTCCATTGATCACTTTCCTTATCTGCTGTAAAAAGTATTCCATTATCTAGATCAACATCCCATATTGGCGTATCAAATTGAAAATTGACTCCTAAGCCTTCTGCAATAGAAATTAGTTTCTTATTTAAATCCCCTCTAGAAATAGCCCATATTGCTTCTCCGTTAATACCATAAGGTTGAAAAGTAATATTATTTTCATTGAGATGAATTGCACGCTGATACATAGGAATAGCCATCTTTTTTATATCTTCTTCTATTCCTATTTTTTTCAAAATTTTCCAGCCACGATTAGATAATGCTAAGTTTATAGATCTTCCCTTAAAATCTACCTCACGTATATCTTTACTCTTATCATATACTGTAACATTTAAACCCAAACGTTTTAAAGTTATTGCAAGTACTACACCAACAAGTCCACTTCCAATTATTGCAATATTTTCATTCATAATAATTTTTTGTTCGTTTATAAAAGACATATCATTACTTATGTTTGAAAACTATACACCTTAAGATATATATTTTCAATAATTTTATACTACACCACTAACACAACCATAAATGAAAAACTTACTTTGGATACTCGTCATACTACTTCTAGTAATCTGGTATATTTCTTTTTTCATATTAAACATAGAAAAAAAGACAATACACCTCTTTGCAGTTATAGCTTGTTTAATAGCGATATATAATTTATTTAATTATTATCTATTTAAAAAATAAGAGCCCTTATTATATTCATAAGGACTCTTTAATCTATTTCAAATATTTACTATTTGCTAAATTCTATTTTTTCACCAACAGATAACCCTTGCGATTTTGCGAAAGCTCCACACATATGGAACAATAATCTAGCACCTACATTTCCATCCCAATCATCTTCACCTGGAGCTACTTCCACTAAATCCATTCCTATTATTTGTTTTTCACTATTTGCTAACTGAGAAATTAAATAAGATGCTTGCTCATAAGTTAGCCCTCCAGGCACTGGTGTACCAGTATTAGGACAATACCACGACAACAAAGCATCAATATCAAAACTTATAGCCACTTTTTCTGGTAAAGAAGCAATAATACGATTACATTTTTCTTTCCAAGACATTCCTTCAAACTCATCAGCCTTTAGATCTGCATCTGTATGAACATAAACTCTTCCATCAGATGATTTAACTGTAGCTACTTCTTGTTCGCAAAAATCTCTTATTCCTACCTGAACTATTTTTTTTACTTCTTTTATTTTTAAAGTATTAAACATAATAGAAGCATGTGAATAAGTAAAGCCTTCATAAGCCTCTCTTAAATCCATATGCGCATCAAAATGCAAAATACCAAAAGAATCATATTTCTTTGCTAATGCTTTATAATAACCAAGTGGTGTACTGTGGTCTCCTCCAAGTAAAACAACTTTTTTACCTTTATTCATCCAATATAAAACTCTCTCTTCTACTTCTTTGTGAAGTAAATCACAAACTTCATTTATTTTGTCTAAATCAGATTGAAGTTCAGGAAAATTAGCAATATCTTCACCCTCTTCTAACTTCTCAATAATTGGCTGAGCTAAAGCTTTGTAAATAGCACTATTCTCCTCCCAATGTTTTGGAGCTTCGTCAAAATAGATACCTAACTTCCATAAGTCTGGATATTGTTGATGTAATAAATCAACTTGATAAGATGCTTCCAAAATAGCCTCAGGCCCTTCAGAAGCACCTGCTCCATAACTTACTGTTACTTCCCAAGGAACAGGAACAATGATTATTTCACTATCTTCAGATGAAAATGGTAATCCATAAATTGTCGCATCTGCCAAACCTGGCTGAGATGGATCAAAATTGTCAATGATATGTTGTTTATTTGACATCGCTTATTTTATTTTTTTGCAAATTTAATCGAGTTTCATGCATTAGCAATAGACTAACATAAAAATATATGAATTACAATACTAAAAAGGATTATAATATGTCACTTGCTTTACGTAAAATTTGTCCAAAGTTATAAACATCTTCATAAGAGGTATATAATGGTACAGGAGCTAAACGCACAACATTTGGCTCTCTCCAATCAATAATTACGCCTTCCTGTATTAAATAAGTAAATAAACTTCTACCTTTTCCATGTAATAATACAGATAATTGGCTTCCTCTTTCCTCTTGAGAACTTGGAGTAATCACTTCATAGCTAGCATTTTCTTCCTTAGCTATTTCCTCCAAAACATATTCTAAATAAGAAGTAATTTTGTTTCTCTTTGCAATAATAGCATCCATTCCTACTTCCCTAAACATTTCAACAGAGGCCAAATAAGGTGCCAAACTTAAAATAGAAGGATTACTCACCTGCCACCCATTTGCAGATAAAATAGGATCGTAATCTTCTTCCATTAAGAAGCGACGTTCTTTATTATGTCCCCACCATCCACCAAGTCGAATAATTTCTTTATTATCATGGTGCTTTTTATGTACAAAAGCACCAGAAGCACTTCCTGGTCCAGCATTCATATACTTATAACTACACCATGCAGCAAAATCAACATCCCAATTATGTAACTCTAATTTAATATTTCCAGCTGCATGAGCCAAATCCCAACCAATAGTTGCCCCTACTTCTTTCGCTTTTGCAGATATTGTTTTAATATCAAAAACTTGTCCTGTATAATAATTAACTCCTCCTATCAAAACTAAAGCTAACTCATCGCCTATTTCAGAAATCGCATCCAAAATATCTTCAGTTCTAAAATTGTGTTCTCCAGGTCGCTTCTTTATTTGCACTATTGCGTCTTCTGGATTCAATCCATGCAATTTGACTTGAGTTTGTATTAAATATTGATCACTAGGGAAGGCTTTTTCTTCGCATAATATTTTAAATCGTTGCTCAGTTGGACGATAAAACGAAATCATTAAAAAATGTAAATTAACCGTAAGTGTATTCATTACCGTTACTTCTTCTGGCAATGCACCAACAACTTCACTTAGTGGTTCACAAAATCTTTCATGATAATCCCACCAAGGTTTCTCGGCATAAAAATGACCTTCAACTGCTAATTCAGCCCAATCTTTCATTACTTCATTTACATAATCTACTGCTCTTTTTGGTTGTAACCCTAATGAATTTCCAGTAAAATAAATCACTTTTTTACCTTTAACAATAGGAAAATTAAACGCTTGCTTATAATGCCCTATTGAATCATTTTCATCTAATTGCCTAGCAAAAGCTAAAGTATTTTTAAATTTCATTTCTTAAATATCTTTACAGTAAATATAAGTATTTTAAAGCACTTCTTTAGTTTCCTAATTAACCGTTTGCAAGCAAAAAAAGAGAACTCATTTATCCTAGGATAAATGAGTTCTCTTTTTAAAATTAAATATTTTCTATTATTATAGGATCAACATTGCATCCCCATAAGAATAAAATTTATATTTTTCTTTAACTGCTTCGTCATAAGCTTTCATCATTAAATCATGACCACAAAAAGCAGAAATCATCATTAACAATGTCGACTTAGGCATATGGAAATTCGTTACCATACAGTTAGCAATACTAAAATCATATGGAGGAAAGATAAACTTATTAGTCCATCCAATAAAAGGGTTTAAAGTATGATTTGAAGAAACAGAACTCTCTAATGCTCTCATACACGTAGTACCAATCGCACAAACTTTCTTTTTATTCTCTTTAGCTTGATTAACAATATCACAAGCCTCTTGCGTAACAAACATTTCTTCAGAATCCATTTTATGCTTAGATAAATCCTCTACTTCTACAGGATTAAATG
Organism: Myroides injenensis M09-0166; assembly: GCF_000246945.1. Taxonomy (GTDB): domain Bacteria; phylum Bacteroidota; class Bacteroidia; order Flavobacteriales; family Flavobacteriaceae; genus Flavobacterium; species Flavobacterium injenense. The sequence continues at coordinate 33,770 of NZ_BAEX01000004.1, read as the reverse complement.
TTCCTAACCCAATATGTAAAGTTACTTCAGCAAACTTAATTCCCTTAATTTCTAAACGTTTCATTAAATGTTTAGAAAAGTGTAACCCTGCAGTAGGTGCTGCTACAGCTCCTTCTTCAGAAGCATAAATAGTTTGGTAGCGCTCAGCATCCTCAGGCACTACATCTCTATTAATATATTTTGGAATTGGTGTCTCTCCTAATTCCTGTAATTTAATTCTAAACTCTTCATACGACCCATCATATAAAAAACGTAATGTACGACCTCTAGAAGTAGTATTATCTATTACTTCTGCTACAAGAGAATCATCATCTCCAAAGTAAAGTTTATTACCAATACGTATTTTACGAGCTGGATCTACTAAAACATCCCATAAACGTTGCTCAGCGTTCAACTCTCTTAATAAGAAAACTTCGATTCTAGCTCCAGTTTTCTCTTTGTTTCCGTATAAACGTGCAGGAAAAACTTTAGTATTATTCAATACCATTACATCCCCTTCGTCAAAGTAATCGATTAAGTCTTTAAATAATTTATGTTCTATATTACCAGTTTTTCGATCTACGACCATTAAACGAGCTTCATCTCTATTCTCTGCTGGAAATTCTGCCAATAGCTCTGCTGGCAAATCAAAATTAAAGTTTGATAACTTCATTGAATACGCAATTTATTAATTAATTATACAAAGACTCTTTCTATAAAAGAATTTGCAAATATACAACCTCAACATAGCGGTTGTCAAGTATTTCACAATTATTTTTGTTTTTAATCGTTATTGCTCACAAATTTGGATTCCAATTTCTTGCAAATTAGACCAAAATTTAATAAATGACTTAGTCACAACTTCAGCATCATTAATAGAAAGATCAGTACATAAGGCTAAAGGTGCAAATGCTAAAGCCATACGGTGATCTTGATAGGTATCTATGCTTACTCCACTATTTATACTGGTTGACTTTTCAATTTTTAAACTAGAATCAGTAATATCAATAACAGCTCCTAACTTTTCTAATTCTTCCTTAAGAGCCACTAGACGATCTGTTTCCTTTATTTTTAATGTATGCAGTCCTGTTAATTCACATTTAATCCCAAGTCCAAAACAAGTCACCGCAATTGTCTGTGCTAAATCTGGTGTCTCGACTAAATTAGCATTAAAAGAATCTACAGTCTTTTCTACTTTTTCTAATTCTATCACCGAACCTTCTTTAAACCTTGTTTCAACACCAAGCTTTTGATATAATTCAACAATTTTCATATCTCCTTGAAGACTATCTTTTTGATAGCTTTTCAATTTCAATACTTTTCCTATCGGCGAAAGCGCAATTAAAGAATAAAAATAAGAAGCAGACGACCAGTCAGACTCTACAACAAAAAGATTTTGCTTGACATTAATTAAAGGTCTTACTATAATTCTATTTTCTACAAAAGAAGTGTAAGCACCTAACTTTTCAAGGAGAGCTAAAGTCATTTCGATATAAGGTCGAGAAGTAATATTACCTATCAAATTTAATTCTATACCCATTGGCAATTTTGTACCTATAAGTAATAATGCAGTAATATATTGACTACTAATATTTGCAGGGAGCTCAATATTCCCCCCTTGTGAATGATATCCTTTTATTTTTAATGGAGGATACCCTTCTTTATTAACGTAAGTAATTCTAGCGTCTAATTGTCTCAATGCTTCTACTAAGACTCCTATTGGTCGTTCTTGCATACGACTACTTCCAGTTAATATCAATTCTCGCTCAGAACAAAGTGCATAATAGGCAGTCAAAAAGCGCATAGTTGTACCAGCATGATGAATATCTATAACGTCTTTGTCCGAACTTAAAGCCTGCTGCATAGCACGTACATCGTCAGCATCGGAGAGATTTGATATTGACAATTCAGGGAATAATTCCTGTAAGATTAATAAACGATTGCTTTCTGACTTACTACCAGAAATTACTAATTCTTTATTGTCTAGCAATTGAGATTGAGATAGAAATACCTTCACTAATTCTTACTTTAATTTTTCATTATTATGATGACGATCGTGATCTCTTTTCGTCTTTACATCCATTTTTTTATCAAAAGCTTCTTGTAAATTAACTCCTGTTTGATTTGCCAAGCATAGCACAACGAACACAACATCAGCTAATTCTTCCCCTAAGTCCTTATTTTTATCACTTTCTTTTTCAGATTGCTCACCATATCTCCTAGCGATAATTCGAGCCACCTCACCTACTTCTTCTGTTAGTTGTGCCATATTTGTTAACTCATTAAAATAACGAACTCCATGTTCATTAATCCAGTTATCTACAGCTTTCTGTGCGTCTTGTATATTCATTTTATTTTTTCTTAAAAATTTTATTCTTTAACCATTTATCGTAAATGATCATTAATACCATAAAGATAATATATTTTACCACGAAGTTTAATAAACACATCTGATCACCAGATAATGCACAGCTTACCTCATCCGAAACAAACCATGTTAATGCAATATATATTACAGTAAAAAAACTATACTTTACTAAATTATTCATTACTCTTTATTTTGACTATCAATTATAATTGTAACTGGTCCATCATTCAATAAAGCTACTTTCATATCTGCTCCAAAAGAACCCGTTTCCACTTTTTTTCCTAAATCACTTTCTACTTGACTTATAAATTTTTCATACATCGGAATCGCAAAATCAGGTTTTGCTGCTCTTATATACGATGGTCTATTTCCTTTTTTTGTGGAAGCATGTAAAGTAAATTGACTAACTATCAAAATCTCTCCATCTATTTCTTTCACACATTTATTCATGACTCCTTGCTCATCTTCAAAAATTCTCAAATTAACAATTTTACCAGAAAGCCATTCTATATCCTGTTTCGAATCAACTTCTTCAATCCCAACCAAAACAAGAAGTCCATTTTTTATTTCTCCAATTATTTCACCTTCTACCGTAACAGAAGCCTCTTTTACTCTTTGTATTACTGTTCTCAAACTAAAATATTTTCTTAGTATTATTCTACCTATTTATTTTTGACCATGCAAAATACTAATTCGATAGGAATACACACAATTATTCTATCATTTTTAAATGATTAATTTAATTTCTAAACTAACAAAGATTCCTATTACATGCTTTTATTACTGTTATAATTATTGAGGTCGTCTTAACTCTTGTAAAATAAAGGCGGTATAAAAATATGTGTCCCTAAACAAAACCTTCAACACTGTGAATTAAGTACTCTACTTAGATAGTACAGAATTAGATGTAGTTCCACACTTGCCACTTCCTAAAAAAAGGATTCAATTCAAAAGCCAAGCATGAGGTAGTAAATGCTTTATTATATAAACTAAAAAGTCAAGATGACTTCATCTTATTATTGCTCATCCAATTCATTGCATCTGTCTCATTTTTAAACTTTTTAAAAATTAACCATTTAAAACTCTTTTGGTATAGCAGTGCCTAAAATAATTCGTGGAATATTTGATTCCTTAGCTACCTTTATTACTATAGAGGATATAATTTTTTCAACAGTGCTTCAACACTTCTTCAAGATTCCTTCAACAAATAGCCTTCTATATGGAGCAATCATGGGGAAGTGTTGAAGAAGTGTTAAAGGAATTCGTTCTAATGCTTATGAATACTAGCTTTGCCAAGCATTCAAAATTTAAGCTATTAGATTGTTTTTAAAATAAAGCACTGTATTTTAGGTAGATATGTATTTTAGAGTTAAAAAAAAGTGAGGTGCTTTTTTGTTCTACTCAGATAATTAAAACGCTTACAGAAAACTATATATTCCTTTGATAAATAAAGGAACTATTTGATATAGAAATCAAGTTTTAATACATACCTAATCAATTAACAAATGCTGAAATACCCCTATCAGGATTATTTTATTAATGCTGATATTAGTTTTGATTTACAGTAGTTTATAAAAATAGTTAGAGATAAGTAATAAGGAACAGCGGTCTTTATAAACGAAATAAAAACAGAATGAATCTAAGCAACAATACACTCTAATTACAAGTTGATGGGCTAACATTAATTTATTCTTTTTTCTGTAGTGAGTTCAATTACTTACTGCATTGAAGAGGCATGCTAATCTTTGCTAATTCTTTTCAGAGTTCATAGATTACTTATCACACTTTACTTACTATCCTAATTAAATAAGCAGGTAAGAACCCCACATTTAATAGTAAAGTAAGAATAATAAAAAATGTAGATCTTTTTCAAAAAGAATAGGAGATGATCTCTAAAAAAATTGCAAAAAAGAAACATTTAATTAATCATACTAATTGAACTTCATCAAGAGATAGTAGATTCATTATCTCTGAGTACCAGAAATAACAAGTAAAAATTCTGTCAAAGAATTACAATAAATTCTTAACTGCGTAAACCACATTAATATAAACAACTCATCTATAAATAATTAAAAAGCTACAACTAATAAAACATAACTAGTCTAAATAAATAATCCTTTTTTCTTTGATTAGTTGAAAAAGTACTTAATTTTGCACATCAATTTAGATTAAGTCTTAATTAACAACTACTATGTCTTTAACATCTAAACGAGTTCTTACTTTTTTAAGTTTGTTTTTTATATTAACAACTTATGCACAAACACCTGTCTTCACAGGTAAAGTATTAAATCTAGATACAAAGAAAGGAATTGATTCAGCCATTATTACTGTTTTAGCATCAGGAGATGTTTATCTCACAAATGAAAAAGGAGAGTTTGAAATTCCAGATTTATATCACCAAACCGTAATTGTAAGTCAGCTTGGTTACGAAAATTTAGAAGTCAAATTAAAAAAAGGATATCAAACACTTTACCTAATACCTACAGATACTCAACTCGACGAAGTATTTATCCGCCGATCAACAAATATTAATGATATTGATGTCAGAAATTTGACAGGTTCAGTTGTCACAATTGATATGAATAAATTATCTGAACGTTCTGAACTTGATATGGCAAAGCTACTTCAAGGACAAGTTCCTGGGCTAACAGTGAACTATAGTGGTGAACTTGGTACCAAACCAGAAATTAGATTAAGAGGAAATTCATCTTTCGATTATAAAGGTAGTGCTAATGAACCCTTATTTGTAATGGACGGGATTATCATTTCTACTGAAACTTTTTTAACATTAAATCCAAATGATTTTACCTCTATCAAGGTTCTTAAAGATGCTCCTGCCACAGCCTTATATGGAATAAAAGCTGCAAATGGGGTAATAGAACTAACTTCAAAAAGAGGTTTTGATGGTAAGCCTGTTTTTAATTACTCAATGAAACAAGGAATTACACTAAGAGGTGAAAGAGGTGTAAGAATGATGGATACTAATGAAAAGTTAGCATTCGAAGAAAAAATTGGACGTAGTGGACGTCCTGGATATGATTACTCAGAGACTAACATTAGAAAATTATTTGGTAATACACCTTTACTAGATCAAAAATTACAAGAAGGAGCCTATAAACTAGATTCATTAAGACAATACAATACAGATTGGTTTAAAGAACTTGTCAAACCAAATTATTTCCAATCTCACAACCTAAGTGTAAGAGGTGGAACTGAAAAAAATGCCTACTTCTATTCTGTTAATTATAGTAAGCAAGGAGGAAGAATCCCTGGAAATGACATCAATCATATCACTGCGAGAGCTAATCTAGATTATATCATTACGCATAACTTTAATTTATCCTTAAATAATAGTTTTGGAGTTTCTACTTCAAATACAGAAAATGGTATGGAAAATGATCCAACGTCATTAGCTTTCACACTAAATCCTTATGAGACAAAAGACACTAAAAATTTAATAAGTTATCCTGACCGATCATATAATGATTTAATCAATCAATATAAGCGCAAAACGACAAACAAACGATTCAGCAGTTCTTTAGTCATGTTTTGGGATATTTTACCTGAATTAAATCTTTCTGGAGTTATTGGTGCAGATTACAGCATTGAGGAAGTTTATCAGCGAATATATAGTGATGCATATAGCCAAAGAAATAAAGCTGAAAATGAGAAAGGATACATTTCTGAAGGCGACAACAAATCTTTTGACTATTCGGCTAATATACGCGCTAATTATCAAAAACAATTCGGTGAACACAACGTATTTTTTGGTATAAACATGGATTATTACTTGAGTAATTTCAAATCAATTTTTGGAGCTGGACATGGTATCGCAGATGATTTAAGTAGTCTTTCTGGAATTAATACTGCATTAACTAATAGTTATAAACCAACTGCATCAGGTAATAAAACAACTAATACTCAATTAGGTTTTGGAGCCGCAGCAGGCTATACTTATAAAAACACTTATGATGCTTATGCTAGTTTCAAGCGTGATGGTTCTTCTCTTTTACCGAGTGACAAAAGATGGAATGATGCGTGGTCTGCTGGTATAGGATGGTCACCAAGCGAATATGAATTTTTCAAAAATCAAAACATTCTCACCTCTTTAAAATTTAAAGGATCAATTGGATACACGGCAAGTTTAGCCGGAATCGCAGCAAGAGATGTAACAACAACTTATCTAAACTCTAATACTTTTTATGGAGATTATAGAGTTTATCAATTAGCGGCTTTACCAAATAACAATCTAAAACCACAACAAACGTATAGTCAAAACTTTGGAGTAGACTTTGGTTTTATTAATCGATTTAATTTACTATTTAATATATATAATGATTTAACGAAAGAAGCCATACTTGCCTTACCTATTGCTACAAGTAATGGTTTTGGAATGTACACAAAAAACATTGGTGAATTAGAGAATAAAGGAATGGAATTTACCTTATCCGGTGATGTTTTGACAATAAAAGACTTCAGATGGAATACATCTGCTTCTATTTCATACAATGCAAATAAAGTAAAAAAATTATATGGTACTGATAAGATATATACTTCAGAAGAATCAGTTATACCAGAATATGAAGTAGGAAAACCACTAGGTTCTTTATATGGTATGAAAAGTAATGGTATTCATCCGCTAACAGGTTATCCTGAATTTATTGACAACGATGGTAATGTAATAGATGTCAGAACAAATCGTAAACCAAGTTATTTTAGAAAATTAGGAACGACAATAGCTCCTTATAACGGATTCTTCAATAACTATTTTTCATATAAAAATTGGTCATTAACTGTGAATGTAAACTACCAATTTGGAGGAAAAGCTAAATATTCCGATTCTTTTGTTAGAGATGGAGATCACTCTAATATGAATGCTATCAAAGGACAGTTAGATAATATGTGGTTTGAAGTAGGTGACGAAAATAAAATTTATCCTATACAAATACAGTCTACTAATATTCACAACTATATGCTAGAGGCAACTACCAAAACTATATATAAGACGGATTACATTAAGATAAATTATATACAATTAAGCTATAACATTACACAAAGTACTTTTATAAATAAATATTTCAAATCATTACAAGTCAATGTACAAGCTGACAATATATATACTTATAGTGTACAAGAAAACAGAGGATCTCTTAATGATGTAATTCAACCTATCTTGACTTTTTCATTAAACGCTACATTCTAATTATGAGAAACATTTTTATTTTTATTATTGCACTAACATTATTTACTTCTTGTAGCTTAGAACAAAATAATCAAGAAGAAATATCTGGGGATGATATCATTAATACCGATAGAAAAGCACTAGGTGTTTTAGCACAGGCTTATTCAAGTCTTCCTGTGGGAGGCGAACCATTTACTTTACTTACTGAAGATCTACAGCCCTCTTACTTAATTAATAATAAACCAGATTACAAATTAACCTATGGGTGGAATGACGAACAAATAAAAATGGCTACAGGTCAATTATGGAAAAGCTATTATGAATCACTTGTTCATATTAATTCTATACTTAATACGGAACAATATATCAAAAATAAAGATGAGAAATGGAACTATATTAAAGGGAATGCTCTTTGCTTAAAAGCTTATATTTACTTTGATTTACTACAACTTTATAGCGAACGCTATAATCCATCAGCATTAGGTATTATTACTAAAGACAATATCACTTTAGAGAATAATAAAAGATTAACACAGGAGGAAACAATAACTATTATAAAGACTTTATTAGATCAAGGAATTGATTTGATGAAAAAATATAATAAACAATATAATTATTTTATTACTTCGCCTGCTGCTATAAATATAAAAGCGCAAATATACTTATACACAAAAGAATATAGCAAAGCAGAACAAACGGCAAGAGAGCTTATCTCATTATTCCCTACTTTGCCAAACACTGAGAAAGACTATACTGCAATCTGGAATATCTCATTAAGTGAGACAACGACGGCTACCTACTGGATTTATAATAATCTTAGTAATCCAAATCGTTACCTCTACGTAGAAAAGGACACTGGGGACTACTTATTTATCAATCATAATAATATTTTTGAAAAAGAAGATATACGATACAATGTATCTCAATATATGTATAAGATGCGTTCGCTAGAAGGTGGTATCTCCTCACCTACTGTATTACGTCCTTACTTAGGTAAATATAAAACTCAGCATACAGATCATACAGAAAAGAACATAGTCCTTTCCCGAAATACGGAAACCTATTTCATACTTATAGAAAGTTTAATAGAACAAGGAAAACTTAACGAAGCAACAGATTATCTTAATCAGTTCCTTACATCTATAAACAATACTTCCGTAGCGGATGGACTATCTCAAAGTATATTAAAATCAATAGTTCAAAAAGAAAAACAAAAAGAATTTGTTGGAGAAAAGATAAATTACTTTGATTTAAAAAGATGGAACCTACCTATTAAAAGATATTTTCCAGATTCTAATAAAGTTCTACTAACTATTCAAAACAATGATTTTCGTTGGACTTGGCCTATCCCCGATTCAGAATTAAGATATAACAACAATGCTATTCAGAATGAAGGATGGCCAACATTTGTTAACAAATAAAAACAGATAAGATATGAGAAACACTTTTTTACAAAAATTAATCTTAATCGCTACTTTAATAGGAGTAGTAAACTTTACTTCATGTTCTAGCGATGATAATTCAGATGCACAGTTTGACGGTGAAAACAAAATTGTATTAAAAGCTGTAAATACTTTAAGTATGAAAGACAATGGTACAGATACTATTGAAGTTGAAGTGCTATTAGTGACTGCTTTAAAAGAGACATTAGAACTTGAGTTTGGTTTATCTGATAATGTAATTAATAATCAAACTATTGCAGAAATAGAAAATCCAAAAATAGTTTTAGAACCAGGACAAAAAAAGGCTACACTACTTATAGCAAGTAAAACGAATAGAGTTTTAAAAGAAAATGCGATTCTGAAACTAAATTTAATTAAAAACAACAGTACATTAAAATTAGAAAAAGCAGAGCAAATAATGATATCTCCTGTGATATCTGAAGTGGAATTAACAGATAAACAAATTCAATTACTAAATGCATATCAAAAGCAAGGACTTGATTTATATCCATTAATGGGAGAAGTAGATGTGATAGGAGAAATAAAATATCCAGGAAGTGAATATTTCACTCCACTTTTCCAACCAAGAGTAATTCCAGTAAAAGGAAAAACAATCATTACTTTAAATGAAGAAAAATCTACACCAGAAAAAGCTGTTTTGACAATGCTATCTAATCCTATGGGGATAGAAGATTTCTGCTACCATATTTTCAGACATATAACAGTAGCTGATGAGGAAACTTGGACTCAACAACCAATGCCACAAAAAACAATGGAGTTAATTAACCTATCAGCCACTTCAAATGAAACCTTCTCTATGCGACTAGATAATATTGTAATAGACATAAAAACAAAAGAAATTACTTATATAGGATCTGGAAATACCATATATGGGGACCCTATTAAAATTGTTCCATTTGAATATGAATATTCTGCTTGGGATAGATTAAAAAAATTAATAGATGAAGGAAACCCTGAGGCTATTGAAGCTTATGAACAAGGAGGTACTATAGATCCAAAACAACTAATAAATGCAGGTATGATACTAAAAGAAGAAGGTGAAGATGACCCTTACAATAATGATACATGGATGGAAACTACTGCAAAAATAACTGAAGATGAAATATCTTTTAATTTCATTATGGATCATGATTATGCTACGGGGTATATGCAATTCAGAATACAATATAAACTAAAGTAAACAATCTATAACTTTTAAAAATATAGGATTGACTAGTTAAAATATATAAGTCAATCCTATATTTTTTTGCTCAAAACAACTAATTTTTAATTAATCTAAATATTTTTAACACTACATTTTAATGAAAACACTAACAAATCACACTGGTAAAATAGCATCAGTACTAATTACATCTACAGTTATTTTAGCATCTTGTTCTAGCGATGATAATACTGACTCAGAACAATTAGAATTACAAATTGTCGATCAAGAAGGAAATGCTATAACTGAAGCAAAAGCAGAATTATTAGAAGGGAACTCACTACCCCTTAAAATAACAGATAATAAAGGAGCGTTAGTAATTGGTGCTAAACTTAATATTACTCAAGGAAAAGATATTATCGCTATAGGAGAAAACAATACAATTATTGCATTAAAAGAAGGTACTGCAACTGTGAATGCTATCTTAGAAAACTATAAATCTTCTATTAATTTTACTGTTACTGTTACTGAAAAAACTGAAATAGAATTTACTGCTGCTTTTGCAAAAGCTATTGAAGAAGTATTAAAAGAAAATGCTCCAAAACCTATTAGTGGAAGTATCTTTAAAAAATCAGACTTAGCTGAGATAAAATATCTTTGGATGAACTATGATGAGACTGGTTATAATGGAACTACACAAGCTTTAAAAACAGAGGATCTTGGAGCACTTAAATATTTTTCTTCTCTAAAAATACTTGAACTTGGTTATCATGAATTTGGTGATAACGTAGCTATTGAAGTTCCAGAAAACTTAGAAAGCTTATCATTAGCTAAATATCAAAACAAAAGTATTAAAACGGTATCTATCAAAGGAATTAAAGAATTAGCTTCTCTTGATTTAAGTAACAATGATGATTTAGTATCTGTTGATTTAAATGGTGGATTACTAGAGATATTAAACGTGAATCGTTGTTATGCTATTAAAGACAACCTTTTAGATATAATTTCTAAAACACAAGCAAAAGAAGTTTATGCAAATGTATTAAACATGCAAGGTGAATTAAACTTAACAGCATCTCGTTTAGAAAATTTAAATATGCAAGATCATAAATTTTCTAATGTTATTATTAATGCACCTAAATTACACAAATTAACACTTAATTCTGAAGAAACATCTTTACAAGATATTAACTTAGGTAGTACTCCTGAATTACAAAGCTTAAGTATCGATTACTTAGATATAAAAGGAAAATTAACTCTACCTAAAAACACTTTGACATCGTTCCAAGCTAATAATATTTCTGGAATAACAGACATAGATTTTTCTTCTCAAACAAAATTAGAGACATTCTTAATATTGCCAGTAAAATCACATTATGGAAAAATAACATTAGATCTAAGATTCTGTTCGCAATTGTATGCAATTGATAATATGAGAGGATGCAATGTCTTATTAGTTAAAGAAAATAATACAAACGTACTTGATTTTAGTCGTTTAGATAACTTAGATAATGACTACGGTAAAGTAAGACTAGCAGATATGTACAATTACGCAGAAATACAAGAACTTTGGGTAAACAAAAAATACGAAGGTCAACTTGACAAATTCTACGCATTGGGAAGCAATGGTCAAAATATTGTAGTAAAATATGTTGATGCTTCTAAATAATTATTAGTTATACTCATATAGTGTACTAAAAAACCAATGAAATTCCTTTAACTTTGACAAACTAAATCTCCATATTCCCTCTTAAATACACAAAAATGAAGAATGCATTTTACTACTTTACTTTTTTTTTAGTGAGTTTTATAACTTCCCTATGTACTGCACAAGACCTAAATAAGCCTCTTCCCATAGCTACTCATACAATCATTGATAGTTTAGAAAATGGTTTTCATTACATTATTCACTCTACCAAACAAACAAAAACAGAATATAGATTAGTACTGAATACTGGATCATTACAAGAAACTAATGAAGAAAAAGGATATGCACATTTCCTTGAACACATGATATTCAATGGCTCTACTGATTTTCCTCAATGGAAAGCTGTTGACACGCTTCAGACACTTGGTTATCGTTATGGACGTGACATTAATGCTTATACCACCTATGAACGTACTGTATACCAACTTTCATTGCAGAATCCTGAAGAAACAAACTTGGCTTTATCAATTTTAGCTAATTTCTTATCTAAAGCCTCACTAGACGATGATGCTATCGAAAAAGAAAGAAAAATTGTTATTCAAGAAATTAAAGACTTTGGAAAAGAAACTCCAATAAATCAAAAAAAATTAGAAGGAACAAAACATCAAAGCCATTTACCTATAGCTACTGAAAATGATATTTTAGCGTTAGATAATCAAAGGTTAAAAGCATTTTATAAAAAATGGTACGCTCCTAATCTAGCCACTTTGATAGTAACTGGAAATGTAGACCCTATAAAAGTACAGGCTATTATTAAACATCTTTTTAGAGATGCTGTACCTACTCTATATGGAAAAAGATTACAAAATATAGCAAGTTATAATCCTGCTTTTAATTCTTATTTATTAAAAGATTATAATGAGAATAATAAGCCAGCAAAACTAGAAATAATACGATTTACAAAATCTTCTTTAATGCAAACAGAAGACGATCTAAAAATGAATATTATTGAATCACTTTATAAAAACTACCTTCTCAACAAAATAAGTCAAACTGATATAAAAACTCGTTACCATACAATTTGGTACTTATCAAATCGACTTGAAAACACTTTTGAATTAGAAGCTCAAACAAAAAAAGAATTACTGAATAAAGTAAAGCAAATTGCGAGTATCGTCAGCACTATAAACCGCAATGGTATTAAGACAGAAGAACTTATAGAATTAAAAGAAAACTATATTAATAAATTATATACAGGTATTGATGAGGATGCTACATATATTGCAGATTCTTACGTAGATCAAGCTGCTGCTTTTAGCAACTACCTAAGCATTGAAATAAAAAATGATTTATCAAAAAAACTAATAGAAATAATAACTCCTGAAGATTTACAACAATTACATTATAATAGTTGGTTAAAAGATACTTCAAATTTATACTTACTTACTAATATACCTTCTGACTTTGGAAAAATAGAAGAAAGTACTCTCCTTAAGGCTTGGAAGAGCGGTTTAAAAAAGACGATAACATTTATTAAAAAAGAAGTTTCTGAGTCAGCTACCAATGAAAATCAGTTATTAAAAAGTTTTAAATGGTCTGAATTACCTATTTCAGATATAGACAATAAACCAGCTTCTCTTCTAGCAACAAAGTATTATCAAAATATTGATGTTACAGAATTAACTTTAGATAATGGGCTACATATTGCTATAAAGCCAACTCTAAGTGATGAAGACAATATCATTCTCTCTCTTTCATCGCGAAATGGTTTCAAACTTCTCACTGATCAAGACTATAATTATTTTCAAGACGCAACTTATTTTATTGATGGTTCTTGGATTAAAGGACTCACAAATGATGATTATTTTGACCTAAGCTTAGATAAAGAAATATCAACATTAGTAAGTATAACTGATAATGCAAGTATTATTAATACCGTAAGTCGAATCAATAATGCTGAAGATTTATTTGAGTGGTCATATCGAAAATTATACAACTATGAAAAGCCTCAAGAGGATTTTGATGACTATATAAAAGAATCAATAGCTAGTCTAACTAAGGAAAAAAGAGAATCTACTTTTTTGAATATTCCATCTATAAAACTTGACCATAAAATAGCACAATATAAAAACCCTAAAAGCAGAGATACAAAAGAATTAAACACTGTCGAAGATTGGAATACAGTAAATTTAGATAAGATTTTTTCGCTTTACGACTACATAGTTTCTAAGAGTGATAAGAACTATATAGTTCTAAGCGGAAACTTTGATAAAGAAATAATACAAGAATTGGCGATTCAGTATTTTTCAAAAACACCTTCAATAAAGAAAACTTCATTTGATATAAATAAAAAAGACATAGCATCAAATGAAAGCGAAAACAAAAAAATTACTAGAGAAAACATCGTATCCGATGGTTTAGAAAGACCGGAAACAAATATTATTTTTAAAGGAAAAATACAACCAACACTCAAAGAATCAATTATAGCCCAAATGGCTAGAGAAATTTTTAATGACAAGTTTTTAAACATTTCAAGAGAAAAAGAAGGTCTAGTTTACTCACCTTACACTGATATTCAAGTTGATATTTATCCAATTCCGCAAACTGCTATATCTCTTAGTTTTTCTGCATCAGAAAAAGATATTCCCATTTTAGAAGATATGGCTAAAGAAGTTATAGTAGAAATGCAAACTAATGAAATTGATGAGCAATTACTAAACCGTATGAAACGCACTATTCTAAACAATAAAGCAATGCATTTAACAGAAGGTGCTACTTCTTTATGGGCTGAAAAAATAAGAGAGATTTACTTAAACTTTGGCTCAATAGAAGATTTTAATTCCTACGATGACATCTTGCAAAGCATTACTCCAAAAGATGTAAAAGAAGTATGTAACAGCGTATTTGATATTTCGGACTATGGCGTATTTTCACTTATTCCAGAAGCCAACTAATAAAATAAAAAAAGCACCAAGCATTAAAAAGACTTGGTGCTTTTTTTAGCACAATACATTTTAAGAGATAGTAATTAAACTATTTACTGTCTATACTAAAGATAATAGATTCCTCTAAATACTTTTCTAACTTATCATAAAAATCTTTTACTTTCTTGTAATCCTTAGCCTCTATAATTGATTTTACTCTAGCAGTTTGTAGCTTACACTCTATGCTAGTATCTTTCTGTGTAATTTTTAATTGTGCTTGTAGTCCTAAATCTTTATCTACTAAATTCCAAGACATAGGAATACTTGATATTTTATAGCCTTGCGGAATATTAATAGAAATAGCATAGTTATCTATCAATGGATAACCAAAATTAATATCACTTGTACGTTCACCTGCCACAAAAGGACTAAAACGAGAATTAAAAAAACAAAAGGATTAAAGATGATACTGTTATTAAAAGTGTAATAAGCGTTGTCTTGTTTTAATGCATATCGAAGTCGTAAACTATTTGTATTATCATTACCATTAACTACACTAAAATCTGATAGAACCACTCCTTGTATGTTAGATTCAATCTCTCTTGCCAATCTCCACTCACCAATTTCTTTATACTTCTCTCGCCAAGGAATTGCAGCATGCTTGTCAAACGCTGATAATACATAACCTTTTAATTGCCCCTTAGGGAAAAGTGAAACTTGATAAGATTCACTTTGATTAGACGCAAACGTTGGAACTAAATCAAGTTCCATAACTATACCTTTATCACTAATCATCCATCCTACTCCATTTAAATCTTCAAACGGTAAAACTCCAACTTGTGAAAAAGGGCTTGTAGCATCTAATAAATAGGTGGAATCACCCACTTTGACACCTGCTATAATATGATTAAAAAACATTGCCTGCCACGTATTCTTTAAACCGTTGCTACGAGTACTTATAAATACAGGTTGAGCATTTAAATCAGCATATTTTAAAACATTGATTAAAAGTAGATTGATATCTGCGGAATTACCTAGCTTTCTGTTAAACGTAGATTTACTTCCTTTATCATAATACATTGAATAATTACCATCCCATTTTACAGTATTTTGTACAAATTTCAAAACCTTTTCTATACGTTCTATTTCCGATAACGTATTAAACTCTTCTTTAGGTAAAAGTTTTTGATAAAAATTATTATTCGTAATCTGCTTCCAAAAAGTTTTATTAGTTATTAAATCTTGTACAAATTCTTTTTCATCTTGTAAGACTTTTTGAGGATTACTGAATGGGTATTTAAGTACTGCTAAATCAAAACGGATCTTACTGATACTATTATTAAAGTTATCTATAATTGGCTCTTCATATAATGGGGCAACATTCGTTGCTTCAAATCTTTTTTGAATAGAATTGACATTTTGACTTCCACTAAAAGCACTTCCATAATAAAATTTCGTATTCGTTTCTTTAGTACTTTCCTTTACGTTTATAATTCCATTTTTAATCATTTTGTATTCATAGAATTCAGGAATTGTAACCACATAAGTCGTTTTCAACTTAGGAAGACTTCCTTCTATCTGCCATTCAGGTAAAATATCAATATAAGAAGTAACTTTTTTATAAACGTATTCGACAATGCTTCCGACAGGTGCATCTATAAAATCCACTCCTTTCTCAGCATAATCATCATGATTTGTCGAGATAATACGATTGGACTTTACTTTTTCTTTGACAATTTTATTGTCTTTTAAATAGTAAATCATAGCATGTTCAATCTTAACATCTTCACCAAAAACACCTTTTCTAAAATAAGGCACACGAAAGGAAGCTGCTAATACACCAGAATTACTTAATATTTTTATCTTACGACTTACTATTTCAACAACCTGGTAATTACCATTTATATTGTCAAAATCAAAATACACTTTTTCTTCTTCATTTAAAATAATCGCATCAGACGATGAAAACTTTCCATATGCACTTCTATCACTTTTTAACTCTTCAGCGGTTACCTTTTCGATAAATTCTTGTGCAAAAGAAATTTGAGTAAATAATAAAATATAGAGAATAAGGGGATATTTAGACATAAATTAAAGTAAATATTATAATTAATATATCCATAAAAATAGTAAAAATCAGCGATGAATCGATAAAGAATTACTTCTTAACTATTAAAACAAAAAACCAAGACTATTCGTCTTGGTTTTGTCCATCTTTATATACATCTGTTCGATAGTTTTCATCTTCACCATCCAGTATCTGAATGTAGCTCTTATACCTTGACCAAGCTAGCTGGTCGTTATCTAAAGCTTCTTTAACAGCACAGTGAGGTTCTTCTCTATGGAGACAGTTATTGAATTTACACTGGTCTTTTAAGGCAAAAAACTCAGGGAAATAATCTCCTACTTCTTGTGGCTCCATATCTACAATACCAAAACCACGAATACCAGGAGTATCTATAATATGTGCATCAAAAGACAAGTCGTACATTTCTGCAAATGTAGTAGTGTGTTGACCTTGCTGATGTTGTTCAGATATATTTGCCGTTTTGAGATTAAGTCCAGGTTCGATAGCATTAATAAGTGTAGATTTCCCCACTCCTGAATGTCCAGAAAACATTGAAACTTTTCCTTTCATTCTCTCTTTAATAGCATCTATCCCTTTTCCTTCAGTAGCAGAAACTCTTAAACATTCATAACCTATTTCACTATAGATATATTGTAAATATAACTGGTCATCTAAAGTCTCTTCTGCAAAAGTGTCTATCTTATTAAAGACTATAATTGTCTTAATACCATAAGCTTCTGCAGTTACTAAAAAACGGTCAATGAAACTTGTAGTAGTAACAGGATTATTAATAGTTACTACCAAAAAAACAATATCTATATTAGAAGCAATTATATGAACTTGCTTAGAAAGGTTTACCGACTTACGCACAATATAATTCGTACGTGGCTCAATCTCATTAATAACTCCTGTAGTTTTATCATTAGTAGTTTCTAACTCAAATTGAACATGATCACCAACAGCAATTGGATTAGTACTCTTAATACCCTTGATTCTGAATTTCCCTTTGATTCTACAATCATAGAAAATTCCATCCTCCGATTTAACTGAATACCAACTTCCTGTTGATTTGTAAACAATTCCTCTCATATAATTACTTCGTAGTAAAACTTATTTCTTATTAATAATTTGATCTTGTCTATGAATACTTTCTTGATGAATAGCAGTATATATATCAGTAATAAATTCTTCTGTAAAACCAATATGTTTACCTTCTTCTTGCATCTTCTCAAGAATTTTACTCCATCTATCTTGTTGAAATACTGCAACGTTTTTCTCTCTCTTTAATGCACCAATAGAATCAGAAATAGCCATTCTTTTTCTTAACAAATCTAACAGTTTACTATCCATATCATCTATTTGGATACGGTAAGCTTGTATCTTTTGTAAGAAATCTTCTGTCTCATCAGTAATATTTCTCACTTTTAGATTTGAAATAATTTCAGCTAATTGTTCTGGCGTTACTTGTTGCGCTGCATCACTCCATGCATTATCAGGATCACAGTGTGTCTCAATCATTAACCCATCAAAGTTAAGATCTAAAGCTTGTTGCGAAACTGGTAATATTTTCTTTCTGTTTCCAGTTATATGAGATGGATCACATATAATTGGAATATTTGGCAAATGTAGTCTTAAATCTAATGGTATTTGCCATTCTGGAATATTTCTATACTTAGTTTTTTCATAAGTACTGAATCCACGGTGTATAACTCCTAATTTTTCAATACCTGCTTTAAACAATCGCTCTACTCCTCCCATCCATAATGATAAATCCGGATTCACTGGATTCTTTAACAAAACCACTTTATCGGTTCCTTGCAATACATCTGCAATTTCCTGCACGGCAAAAGGGTTTACAGCTGTACGAGCTCCAATCCATAAAATATCAATATCGTGTTCCAAGCACAATTGTACGTGCTCAGCTGTTGCAACCTCCGTTGCTAAAAGCATTCCTGTTTCTGCTTTTACTTCTTGTAACCATTTTAATCCAATGGCTCCAACTCCTTCAAAACCACCTGGACGAGTACGAGGTTTCCATATCCCAGCGCGATAGACCTTTACCTCTTTTGGCAAAGACTTTGCGATTCTCATAACTTGTTCTGGTGTTTCTGCACTACAAGGTCCAGCTATTATGGCTGGATTTTGGCCTTCAAATAAAGACATCCAATCCTTGTTGATGTTCAATTTTTCCATTGGTTTAAAATTTTAATTATATTACTTAATAACGACTATTAGTATAATAGTGGAAAATTACTACACTTATTTTAAAAAAGGTATACAATTTAAAATAAAGTATTAGAAAAATACATTTTTCAAAGAAATTTCTTTTATAAATCGTTACTTTTATCGTTTAATAACGAAAATCAGAAATAAAATGACATTATTAACCTTTACCTTGATTATGTTCTTAGGTGCTTTTGCTGCCGGATTTATAGGATCATTATCAGGACTTGGAGGGGGAATAATCATCATTCCTTTGCTATCCGTTTTTTTAGGAGTTGATATGCATTATGCAATTGGTACTGCTCTTGTTGCTGTAATTGCTACTTCTTCAGGGTCAGCTTCAGCGTATGTAAAAGAAGGAATTACCAATATGCGTTTAGGAATGTTTTTAGAAATTGCAACCACAGCTGGTGCTGTTATAGGCGCGCTTATCTCTACCAATGCACCTACCTCAGCTCTAGCCATTATTTTTGGAGCAACTCTAATTTTCTCTTCCATTAATTCACTACGCAAAAAAGAAGATCACCTTGTTACACCTGATAAGGCAAGTTCTTTAGCCCAAAAATTAAAATTAGTTAGCACCTATCCTACTCCTTCTGGAGAAACTGTGAAATATGGAATGACAAATGTAATAGGCGGTTTTAGTATGATGGGGGTTGCAGGCATGATGTCAGGATTATTAGGTATTGGATCTGGAGCATTTAAAGTTATTGCGATGGATTCAATTATGAAAGTTCCTTTCAAAGTATCGACGACGACTAGTAATTTTATGATGGGAGTTACAGCTATTGCAAGTTCCGTAATCTATATTCAAAAAGGATATATTGAGCCAAGTATTTGTATGCCTGTTATTATTGGTGTTTTAATAGGATCAATGGTCGGGGCAAAAGTCCTTCTAAAAGCAAATACAAAAAAACTAAAAGTTTTCTTTGCATTCTTGATTCTAGCACTTGCTATTAATATGATTTATAACGGAGTGCTTGGTAAAATTTAATACATATGACTACAAAAAAATTCAACGATACTGATTTGCAATCCATCATTGGAAATGTACTCCGCTATGGCGTATTGATTGCATTGACGGTGGCAGTAATTGGTGGTATAATATTAATGCTTACCAAATCTGGAGATACTGTCCACTTTGAGACTTTTACTGCCAAAGAAACAAACTTATTTGAAGTATTTAATGATATAATTACTGGTGTTGGACAGGGTAATGGAGAATCTATTATTTTTCTAGGGATACTATTATTATTCCTTACTCCTGCACTGCGTTTAGTATTATCCCTTATCTCCTTTTTTATGGAGCGTGATCTACTTTATGTATTTATTACACTAATTGTAATAAGTATTATTATTTTAAGTGTCACATTTGGGTTCTCCCATTAAGATTAGATTATTCTCTAAAATAAAAAAGAGGTTAAACAATGTATACTAACAACATTGTTTAACCTCTTTTTCTTTACAATTACTAAAAACCATCATATGCTAATTCAAATAAGTAAAGGGTATTCCTTTTTATGAAAGGCTAACTATTATATAATTTTATAAAACTTATTCAAAATAGCAATCAATAAACCAATCAATTTTAGAATTGGAATGGTCTTGATCTTTGTAAAATCAAGAAGGTTTTTAGAAATTCCTAAAAACTAAAAAGTCAAGATGACTTCATCTTATTATACCTCATCCAATTCATTGCAGCCGTTTAATTTTTCAAAAGGTCTATTTGAATAGAAGGATCTAAAATGATTCGTGGAATTAAGTATTCCATATATGCCTTTATTACTTCTTTATTACTGTAAAGGATATGATTTTTTCAACAATGCGCCAACAGTTCTTCAAGATTCCTTCAATAAACAGCCTTCTATATGGAGCAATCATGGGGAAGTGTTGAAGAAGTGTTGAAGGATTTCGCTCTAATGCTTATAAACACTGGCTTTACCAAGCATTTAAAATTTACCCCAATAGATTGATTTCAACGATAAGTAATTGTAATATAAATAGATACGTTTTTTAGGGTTAAAAAAAAGTGAGGTAGTTTTTATTTTACTCAGATAGCTTAAACGTTTACTAAAAACCTCATAATTTATTGATAGGTAGAGAATCTATTTGATACCGAAATCCAATTTGAATACCTAATTAATCAATTAACCAATGCTGAAATACCTCTATCAGGATTATTTTATTAGTACTGATGCTGGTTTTGTTTCTCAGAAGCTTAGAAAAATAATTAGAAATAAAGAAATAATAGCCCATATTCATCCTAATAAACGAAATAGTCAAAATAATAGAGACGATTACTCTGATAAGAAACGATACAAAGTAAGACATGCTATTAAAAGTACAAATGCTTAGTTAGATAACTTTCGCTCTTTACCCAATAGATTTAATCCTACATTATCTAGTTGGATAATATGAAATTTCATAGCTTTTATTGTTACAGGTCTAAAGAAATTTTAGAAAACTAAAAAGTTAAGATAACTTCACCTCTTGTTGTTTACAATTATTAGAAGATAAGTGCAATAAACAATAAATAAGGAGCATTAACATCGTTTCATAAAAAGGATTGATCTTTTTATGAAAGACTAACTATTGTACAATATTGTAAAACTTATTATAAATAGCAATCAATCAGTCTAACAATTTTATATTTGTATATAGGTTCAAGTTATTTAAGTATTTTTGTTATAATAAAAAAGAAAAAGATGTCACTACAAGTACAAAATATTAGTAAGTTTTATGGAGATCAAAAAGCGCTAGATGATGTAAGTTTTTCAATTCCTACTGGTCAAGTGGTAGGTTTCTTAGGTCCTAATGGAGCTGGTAAGTCTACTTTAATGAAGATCTTGACAACTTATATACACAGTGACAAAGGGCAAGCATATGTCAATGATTTTAATGTAGAAACAGATACTAAAAAAGTACAAAAATCTATAGGTTATCTTCCAGAACACAATCCTTTATATCTCGATATGTATGTTCGTGAATACCTAGCTTTTAATGCTGATATCTATAAAGTTTCTAAAAGCAGAATTGAAGAAGTTATCGAACTTACTGGTTTAACACCGGAAGCGCATAAAAAAATTGGTCAACTATCTAAAGGATATCGTCAGCGAGTAGGGTTAGCAACTGCACTTTTACACGATCCTGAAGTATTAATATTAGATGAACCAACTACTGGGCTTGACCCAAATCAATTAGTTGAAATACGTGAATTAATTAAAAATATAGGCAAAAACAAAACTGTTTTCCTATCTACACACATTATGCAAGAGGTAGAAGCAATTTGTGAACGTGTTATAATTATAAACAAAGGAAAAATAGTTGCCGACCAAGTTCTCTCTAATATTTTAGAGAATCAAGATGAACAAGTAATAGCAGTTGAATTTGATTATAAAATAGAGATTGAATTTATTAATAGAATTAAAAACTTAATTAGAGCAAATCACATACACGATACGAAATGGGAATTAGTTTTCCCTATAGATGGTGATCACAGAGCAACTGTTTTTGACTTTGCGCAAGAGCACGGATTAAAAACACTTTCACTACAAGTTAAAAATAAAAACTTGGAAAGTCTTTTTAGAGAAATAACTGCCCAATAAAAAAAACACTTATTTATCACTCAAAAAATAATAAGAAAGGCTCATCGTTTCGATGAGCCTTTCTTGGCTAACTAACAAAAAACAATCTATTAAATACACTGTAGTTTATAAAAAAACTCAGACATTATTTCGAATTACGGGCATCTATTTCTTCTTGTGGAAGAACTAATTGAAAACGTTTATCATTAGGCTCAATAGTTAATACTGTTCTATGATTTCCCTTTCTTTCAATACCTCTTTGTAGGCGTTTAGCATCATACCATTCTACACCAGTTTCTCCATACAGTTCTTTTCTACGCTCTACCAGAATAACTTCCAATAATTCAGTACCTGAAGCTCTGGTAGCTTTTGCTTCTTTGTCTCTATTCTGGCGAATTGCATCTACTAATTCTCTAGCTTTTCCTTCATTTCCTAAATTATACTCTGCTTCTGCTTGAATCAACACTAATTCAGGATAGCGAATGATAGGAATATCTGCTTCAAACGTGAATTTGAATTTACTTGTTACATATTCTTGCCAATCTCCTGCTGGTTTTTCGTAAAAATTACTAAACAAATTACGTACATCTGTCTTTGAAAATAATTTTACAAATTCATCATTTATAAATGTTCCATGATACGCAATAGCTACGTGATCCATCATCGCGTGAGGGTGTGAACGATAGTAAACAGTTTGATCTGCTGTCTGAGGTAACGCCCATAACCATTCAGAAGCTAGCATAGAATCAAAACCATTAGTGTACTCTTCTGCATTTAATACCTTCGTCACATTACCTCCATAAGCTTCTTCTGCGTTTTTCTGAGCAAGTTTCCATTCTCCCATATATTGATAAACTTGAGCTAAAAAAGCTTGTACAACAGGCTTATTGATATACGATTTATTAATACGTCTTTCTGTCAATCGACTAGCCCCTTCTTCTAAATCATCAACAATGCGTTTAAAAAACTCCTCTTTTGTAGAAAAAGGATTAGGAGTAGATGATGGTTCTGTATAAATAGGAGGAAACTTTAAATTCTGACTAGATTGATATGCATCCCCAAACTCTAGAGCTAATTGATAATAATAATACCCTCTTAAAGCAAATGCTTGCCCTAAAATTTCATCTTTTTCAGCATCAGATAATTTATCACTTGCCTCTACACCTTGAATCAAATTATTAACTTGATCAATAATTAAATAAGGCAATCGCCAAGAAAAGATAGATCGTGTTCCCGTACTAATGTTTCCTTGATAGTCATAATCATCACCAAACCATATTTGTTTTTGTATCAAATCTGCCCCTTTAACACTTCTTGCAAAAATAATACTGTGTATTCCTGAGGCTTCATCATTAATTAATGATGAACGTTGTATACGCAATATTCCAGATAAAAATGATGTTGCACCTTCCTTACTTCCAAAAACTACTTCAGGAGAAATACTATCTTTTGGTTGTGGATCATCTAAGAAATCTGACGAACAACCTGTCAAAGTTGCTAAAGCAACTACACTAAATAATTTTATTATATTTTTAATCATAACTTACTTTACTTAAAAATTGATATTTAAACCTACTGAGACATTTGCTGAAACTGGCATTCTATAGTTAGTTTGCCCGTTAATGCTTTGCTCTGGATCAATTCCTTTATGTGATTGAAAAGTCAATAAATTTTCTGCCTGCACATATAATCTTGCTTTCTTAAGCTTTAATTTTCCAAGCTGTTCTATTGGAAGATTATATCCTAGTGTAATCGCTTTTAATCTTAGATAATCATTTTTATATAAGAAACGAGAGGAAGTAGCTCCAAAATTATTCGTTGAATTAATTAAAATAGGAATATCAGTAATATCTCCTGGTTTTTGCCAACGATTTGCTAAATCTGGAGAACTTTGATATCCTTTAGAAATACCATCTATTAAACTTGCATAGTCGCCATCATAAACATAACCTCCTAAACTAAAGTTGAAAAAAGCGCTGAAGTCAAAGTTTCTATAGCTTAATGAAGTATTAAAACCTCCTACAACTTTAGGTAATGCAGAATGGCTGTAATAACGTGTTGCTTCATCGTAGTCCTTTGTAGTTTCTTTACCAATTATATTTCCTTGTGCATCGACTATATCTTTATACCACATTCCATAACCGTCTTGAGGATCTACTCCTGCCCAATCTTTAATAAAGAAATCATATAGAGATCTTCCTACCTCCCACTGATGCATTCCTTTAATAAAGCTATCTTGTGTAAGGGATTTAATTCTGTTCTTATCGAATGAAAAATTAATACTTGTGTCCCAAGTAAAATCATTAGCACGAATATTGTGAGAAGTTAAACTTACTTCTAATCCCGTATTTTCAAGTTTCCCAGTATTAGTCAATTTTTCTAAATTTCCTGTTGAGGGTGCTTGTGGCACAGCATATAACAAATCAATTGAGCTTTTCTTGTAATAATCTACTGACCCTTCAATGCGATTATTAAATAAACTGAAATCCACTCCAACATTAAAAGATGCTGTCTTTTCCCATGTTAATCCAGGATCTGTTAAAGAACCTAATATTACACCAGGATTATCTAACTGATTGTATCCAGTTTCAAATAACCTTAAATAAGGAAAATAATTAGTTCCTGTATTATTGTTTCCTAGTTCTCCATAAGAAGCTCTTAATTTTAATAAGTTTAATACATTACTATCTACTAAGAAATCTTCAGACGATACAATCCAAGAACCACCTATAGAATAGAAGTCACCTTTTCTGGTTTTCTTATCAAATCTCGTACTTGCATCTCTGCGGTAAGATCCTTCAATAAAATATTTATTAGCATAATCGTAACTTAATCTTCCAAGGTAACTTGTCAAACGATCTTCTACTACATAACCACCCAAACTTTCTAAAGAAGTTCCACTTCCTATTTCTTCATTTCCAGGTAAATATCCAGTAGAAGAACCATTAAAAAGATCTTGCTTATATTTATACGCTTCGTAGATAGCATCAGCAGTTAAATGATGTTCACCAAAACTTTTTTCGTAGTGTAACGTATTGATAAAGTTAAGTGTCTCTGAAGTATCTTTTTGTTTAGAAACACGCCCTTTTACACTAGCTGCTTGTCCATATACTGCATTATTATATGATTTAACATCAAAATCAAAACGCTCATAAGATAAATTTGTTCTAAAGTATAATCCAGGAGCTAGATCAAGCTTCGCGTATCCATTCCAATTCAAATTTGAACGGCGATTTATTAAGCTATTATTATATAATATCCCCACAGCATTTTCACCACTCATTATAGGTCGAACACTATTAACATCTTTACTTGAAGCATTACCATAATCGTAGATTGCTCCACCTTGCGGATCGTAAACTATAGCTCCATTTTTATCTCTTTTATACACAGGAAAAACACTTGGCATTGCATAAGTCCAACCTATTGGACTATATAAATTAGTTCCTGATTGCGTAGGGAAATTTTGATTTGAATTAGTATAAGCAATATTAGCACCTACTTGAGCCCAATCTGTAATCTGACTATCTAAATTTAATCTTACCGCTGTACGTTCAAAATTTGAAGTTTTTAATAAACCATCTTGGTTCAAATAATTAGCAGATAAAAAATAAGTAGTCTTATCTCCACCTCCTGCTACATTAAACCCATACTCATTGCGAAAAGCTTGATTTCTCTTTAATTCTTTTTTCCAATCAGTTTCCCATAATAAAGGATCTTTCACTGTATAATTACCATCATAATCTACAGGCTGTTCAGTTCCATAAGGATTATATCCTAAGTAACTAACTAATCCATCAGAAGCTTTTTTTCTAGCGACAGCTTCATCTTGTCCCAGAACATAATGATAGTTATTCTTTCTTGCTTCCCATAGATACTCTGTATATTCCTTTGTTCCCAATACCTTATGAGTATCTACCGCATCAAACGATACACCTGAACTTATATTAATATTGATATCTGGAGTAGAGTTTCTCTTTCCTGACTTTGTCTTAATCAAGATTACCCCATTAGCTCCACGTGATCCATAAAGTGCTGTAGAAGATGCATCTTTAAGAACATTAATTGTTTCTATTTGATCTGAGCTAATTGAATTAAGGTTTCCAGAAAATGGAGCACCATCCAATATAATTAAAGGGCTAGCATCTGCATTTATAGATCCAATGCCTCGCACTCTAATTGTAGGGTTCTCACCTGGTTGAGAACTTGAGTTAATAATATTAACTCCAGCTACATTTCCTTGCAATGCAGAAACGACAGAAGTGGCAGGTATTTTTGCTATTACATCACTTTTAATTTGTCCGATTGCACCTACGACAGCTTTTTGTTTTTGAGTTCCATAAGCTACTATAACTATATCATCTAAATTAGTACCTACTTCTTCTAAAACGATAGTTAAATTCTCTTGATCACCTATTTTTACTTGTTGTGGTGTAAAACCTAAATAATCAAAAGATAAAATATCTCCAGGCTTTACCTTCAAAACAAAGGTTCCATTTAAATCAGTTTGGACTCCCTGGTTACTATTTTTAATAATAACTGATACTCCAGGAAGATATAGTCCTTCGGTATCAATAACAGTTCCTGAGAGACTTTTTTCTTGCGCTATTGCTATATTACATAACAATACTAGCAAACTACTAAACAGTAATTTTACATTAATACTTTTCATTCTTACTAAAAATTTTATTATTTTTAGCAGCACACACACATAAATATCGTTTTTTGCTGCTATAAAAAACGATACAAAAAAAGGAGGCTTTGACGAGCCTCCTTATCTTGTAAAAAAAATAAACAAAATCTATATCGGCTTAAAAGTCATTTTAGAGCATAACATTCCCATCATCATATCCATTTGATGACATTTTATACAACAGAATGCTTGCATTTGTATAACTAAGAAATCTAATACACTTTGCTTTTCTTTCATGCACTTAAACTTTTATTTTTTTATTACTGTGCAAATATACATACCTAGATAATAAAACTAAACAACAAGACGTAATACAGAAAATTTAACTATTAGCGTTATTTAAACAGATAAAAACAATAAATCACTATTTAATTTTGAGTCATATCAGAATATTCTTCTCTTTTTATATTATGAAATTGACAACAAACACACATTTTGTCCTCTTTTAAAAATGAATAAATCAATAAAAAAGGCAATTTGAATAATTATCAATAACCAACACATCTATCCTTATAGATCAATTGCTGCATTATAAATGTTAAGTAAAAAAAGAAAAGGCTGTTCAAAAATTTGAACAGCCTTTTCTTTTTATATTTATTCCATGTTTTATCTACTAAAACAATCCATTAATTTCAGCATCAATACGATTGATAATATCACCTAAATCTTCTGGGTTATCAACAAAATTCAGATTATCAACATCAACAATCAATAACTTCCCTTTATTATAACCTTTAATCCATTCTTCATAGCGATCATTTAATCTACTTAAATATTCTATTGAAATAGAATTCTCATAATCGCGTCCTCTCTTATGAATTTGCCCTACAAGATTAGGTACAGAACTTCTTAAATAAATTAATAAGTCTGGAGCACCAACTAACTCTTGCATTAATTCAAATAAAGAAGAATAGTTTTGAAAATCTCTATTTGACATTAGTCCCATCGCATGTAAATTTGGAGCAAAAATGTGTGCATCCTCATATATAGTACGATCTTGAATAATTGTTTTGCCACTTTGTCTAATTTGTAGTACTTGACGAAAACGACTATTTAAGAAGTAAACTTGCAGATTAAAAGACCAACGATCCATCTGATGATAAAAATCGTCCAAATAAGGATTATCTACAACATCTTCATAATGAGGTTCCCACCCATAGTGTTTCGCTAACAAGTTAGTTAACGTTGTCTTTCCTGCGCCAATATTTCCAGCAATTGCTATATGCATTACGGTAATTTTAAAAAGTAATTGTTTAATTTTTCGTCTGTAAAAATACTCATTTTTTGAGTGCTATAAAAGAAGCCTAAAATGCTTTTTTCTTTTGTATCGATCACAAACTTCTTATTTCGCACTAAGTCAATATAGTACAATTTATTTTCTAAGGAATAAATTATTTTATCTGTTCCTAATATCTGCAAAGAATCAAATGGAGTATCTAATTCAAACTCGAGTACTTTTTTACCATTTACATCGATAGCATTTAACTTATTGTCTTTATCTATCCAAAAAAAGTTATTTAAAGTGGAATATACTCCTTTAACCTCATCTACAGCTTCTATTTTATAGGCTGTATGTCTTTCATAAGAGGTATTATTATATAGATATACACTTCCTGTATTACTATCAAATAGCCATATCTTTCTTCCTACGCTATTCCCTACATACGAGGCAGACATATTTGGAAAACGCTCTGCAAAATTCACAATTCCCATTTGACCTAAGTCTTTATTCAAATTGACAATCATTTGACTCTCTTTATAAAAAAGAATTGGGAACATAGGTAGTGTAACATCGACTGAAGTTAATTCGCCTAAACTACTGTTGCTATAACTTGCACTATTGTACTTAGTCACTTTTCGCAATGTATTTTCATTTACTATAAAAGAACTATCATACATGTCTTTACTAATAAAAACTTGTCCTTTGGGTATCGTTTCAGAATTGATAAACTTCAGTTTTAAAGTATCTTGCGCATGTGTATTCAAAACAGAAAGAAAGAAAATTGCTAAGAAGAAAAATCTCATAACCTATTTTTTTAAATTCTTATATATGTAAAATATGTAAAAGGTATACTGTGCTTTTCATCTACTGGATGATTTTCTTCCCTAATTACATTCCATTGGTTGGTATCAAAATCAGGAAAAAAAGCATCTGCATCGAATGATTTATGCACTCTTGTCAATTCTAATTTATCTGCAAAGGGCAATGCTTGTGTATAAATCTCACCACCACCAATTACAAAAACCTCTTCATTCTTATCTGCCAACGCTAATGCATCTTCCAAACTATTAACTACAACGCATCCCTCTGGAGCAGTATAATCTGATTGTCTAGTAATTATAATGTGTTTACGATTAGGCAAAGGCTTAGGAAATGATTCAAAAGTCTTTCTTCCCATGATTATAGTATGATGAGAAGTTAGAGTTTTAAAATGCTTAAAGTCATCAGGTAAGTGCCAAAGCAACTGATTATTTTTTCCTAAAGCATTATTTTCAGCCACAGCTGCTATTAAAGTTATCATACAGTTGAGTTAAATTAAGGAATGAGAGGCTTATCTTCTTTTGTACCAAGTGATAAGTCGTTCTGTGCCAAATCACGTTTTACATCTACTAATGGAAAATCTTTTTCGACCTTAGCTCTCAACTCTTTTATTCGTTTTTGTTGTAGTTCTATTAAACGAGCTATTTCTTTATCTTCCCATTGTTTACCCATAAAACGGTTTACAATTAATACATTAATGGTATGTAAGAAAATAATTATAGCCCAAACCCCCATTGCATAAGGCCACCACACTAAACTAGTAGTTGGATCTTGAACAAACGTGTTTATACAAAACATTAGTAAGCTTCCTAAAGCAAACACAACAAAGTGAAAAAACAACATCTTCTTTTGTTGTACTCGCTGTCTAGCGTAATTATACTGCTCGTAACTTTTTTCTTTTTCCATAGCATTTCATTTTTTAGCAATTTTATACTGACACTTTCCCTTTAATAGGTGGATGAGGATCATAATTCTCTAATACAAAATCCTCAAAATCAAAATCAAAAATATCTTTCACCTCTTTGTTCAAAATCATTTTTGGTAATGCACGAGGTTCTCTTTCTAATTGTAAATTAACTTGTTCAATATGATTGTTATATATGTGAACATCACCAAACGTATGAATAAAATCCCCTAATTCTAAATCACAAACTTGAGCAACCATCATTGTAAATAAGGCATAAGAAGCAATATTAAAAGGAACGCCTAGAAACACATCTGCACTTCTTTGATACAATTGACAAGACAATTTCCCTTCTGCAACATAAAATTGGAAAAAAGAATGACAGGGTGGTAAAGCAGCTTTACCATTAGCTACATTTTCAGCAAACGAAACAGTAGTATCAGGCAACACGCTTGGATTCCATGCAGAGACCATTATTCGTCTACTATTAGGATTATTCTTTAATGTATCGATTACTTCTTTTATTTGATCTATTCCCTCTCCATTCCAATTTCTCCATTGATATCCATATACCGGTCCTAAGTCTCCATTTTCATCTGCCCACTCATCCCAAATACGAACGCCATTTTCTTTTAAATATGCAATATTTGTATCACCTTTTAAAAACCACAAAAGCTCATAAATAATTGACTTTAAGTGAACTTTTTTAGTTGTTACTAATGGGAAGCCCTTGCTTAAATCGAATCGCATTTGATACCCAAAAATACTTTTGGTTCCTGTACCTGTACGATCTCCTTTTTGTATACCATTATCTAATACTTCTCTAACTAGGTCTAAATATTGTTTCATGTTGTGTTGTTTGGGGTATTGATAACCTTATTGTCTTTTATTTAATTCATCTCTCAACTTAGCTGCCTTCTCATAATCTTCTTTGGCAATAGCATCATCAAGCATTGTATTTAA
This sequence comes from Myroides injenensis M09-0166, assembly GCF_000246945.1. Classification (GTDB taxonomy): domain Bacteria; phylum Bacteroidota; class Bacteroidia; order Flavobacteriales; family Flavobacteriaceae; genus Flavobacterium; species Flavobacterium injenense. Next base: position 2,589 of record NZ_BAEX01000004.1, on the reverse strand, counting down.
TTCTTCGATATCATAATCTAAGTAATCTTCTCCAGGACTTTCATAATCATCACCTAACAACTGCTCTACTTGAGACATAATATCCTCGTTATCGTCACTCTCATCTTCTTCAACATCCTCCTCTAAATCCTCTAACATACTAGAATTTAGAGTAATACCTGCTATATTCATTATATCTTTATATACAAATATTGGAGCATCGAATCGAATAGCTAACGCAATAGCATCAGATGTTCTAGCGTCTAAAATTTCTTCTACTCCCATTCTTTCGCACACTAGACTAGAGAAAAAGACTCCATCTACTAATTTATGAATAATTACCTGTTTTATTTTAATATCATAACGATCTGCAAATGATTTAAACAAATCGTGTGTAAGTGGACGTGGTGGACGTATTTCTTCTTCTATAGCAATAGCAATAGATTGGGCCTCAAAGGCACCTATTACAATAGGTAGTTTTCGCTCACCATCAACTTCATCTAAAATTAGGGCATACGCACCATTTTGTGTATGGCTATACGATATCCCTTTAACCATTAGTTTTATCAAACTCATAATTTCCGTTTATAAACAAAAAAGCAACTAAAACAAAGATATAAATTCTTTGTCTTAATTGCTTTGTTTATCAATAAGCTTTTAAAAAATGCTTGTTATTATTAAGCGTTTTTAGCTTTAAATTCTTTTAATTTAGCAACTAATTGAGGCAATACAGTAAATGCATCTCCTACGATACCATAGTCAGCAACTTTAAAAAATGGAGCTTCTGGATCAGTATTAATAGCCACTTTTACTTTAGATGCGTTTACACCAGCTATATGTTGGATTGCTCCAGAAATACCTACAGCGATATACAAGTTAGATGAAACTGGTTTACCAGTTTGACCTACGTGTTCTTCATGAGATCTCCATCCTAAGTCAGAAACTGGTTTTGAACATGCTAGAGCTGCTCCTAATACATCAGCTAATTCCTCTAACATTCCCCAATTTTCAGGTCCTTTCATTCCTCTACCTCCTGATACTACGATATCAGCATCAGCAATAGTTACTTTACCAGAAACTTTTTCTACGTTCTCTACTTTTAATGAGAAATCAGCATCGTTTAATGTTGGTGCGAAATCTTCAACAGTTGCTGTTCCTGAAGTTTCTACTAATCCAAATGAGTTTTTAGCTACTGCAATTACTTTAACATCAGAAGTTAACTCTGTATTATTAAATGCTTTATTAGAGAAAGCATTTCTTCTCACTACGAAAGGTGATGTACTTTCAGGCAATGCAACAACATTTGAAGCAAATCCAGCATCTAATCCTACAGCTACTATTGGAGCCATATATAAACTATCTGTAGTAGATGAAAGAATTACCACTTTACTTCCTTCTTTCTTTGCAGCTTGCTTTACAACATCTGCATAAGCTTTAGCATTAAATACGTTTAGTTTATCATTCGTTACTTTAAGTACTTTATCTACACCATAAGAACCTAACTCACTAACATCTCCAATATTAATAGTTACAGCAGTAACAGTTGTTCCAAGAGATTCTGCTACTTTTTTAGCATAAGAAGCTAATTCTAATGCTACTTTTTTAAATTTTCCTTCTGCTGACTCAGCATATATTAAAACTGACATACTTTTCTTTTTTTAAGGTTAAAAATTAAATTAATAGCTTAGATTACTTTTGCTTCGTTGTGAAGTAAATTAACTAATTCATCTAAGTTATCTGGTGAAATCATTTTACATGCAGATTTAGGTGCAGGTTTTTCAAATTTCACAGCTTTAGTTGTAACATCAGCTCCAACTGGTTCTAGCACAGTTAACGCTTTTGCTCTAGCAGACATAATTCCACGCATATTTGGAATACGTAAATCTTTTTCCTCTACTAATCCTTTTTGACCTCCTATAACCATTGGTAATTTTCCAGAAATTGTTTCTTTACCACCATCAATTTGACGAATTGCTTTCACAAAAGTTCCTTCAACTTCTAATCCTTCACAAGAATTGATAAAATCATAACCTAAAAATGCAGCAAGCATTCCAGGAACCATTCCTCCATTATAATCTAATGATTCTTTACCAGCCAATACTAAATCGTATCCTCCATTTTTCACTACTTCTGCTAACTGTTTTGCTACAAACATTCCATCAGTTGGGTTAGCATTTACACGAATAGCTTCATCCGCTCCGATTGCTAATGCTTTACGTAGAGTTGGCTCTGTATCAGCTCCTCCAACATTTACAACAGTTACTGTTGCTCCTTGTTTTTCTTTAAACCATATAGCACGCGTTAAAGCATACTCGTCATTAGGATTGATTACAAATTGAACTCCATTTGTATCAAATTCAGTATCTCCATTAGTGAAGTTGATTTTTGAAGTAGTATCAGGCACGTGGCTGATGCAAACTAATATTTTCATTTTATATAGTTTTTTGTGTTTTACATTTACTCGTACCGACGAAAATAAGAATTTATTTCGATATTTTACTATGCATGCATATTATTTTACAGATGAATTAAAAAGTTATTATTAAAATATTTCTTATCCACATTAGAATAATTCTAAATAATAAACAATGTTTTCACTTTATTTATTAC
>NZ_BAEX01000005.1 GCF_000246945.1 Myroides injenensis M09-0166 | reverse complement strand
CAACATCAGCTAAAATGCAGGATTTTGTTTGAATTGATCATTCTTGTTTTCTAATCCGCCAAAGCTGTTCCTATTCGTATTTTTCGTAAGTTTACAACTAATGAAACAGCTTTAGCTTCGTTTGGGACTGAATTGAGCGAATGTTCAATTCAAGCCCACACTTCGCCAAGCCAAGTAATGAGTAATCTCTCTAAACTACATACACAAATGAATTTTGAAATTGAAAATAATGGTGAAGTTTCTAAAGAATTCTTAAACTTAGGAATTTCAAATTTTAAAGAGGCTTGTAATTATATTTCACAAATTCAATATAAACGTAATGCAAACAAAAATGATGTCTTATGCATCTTTAAAGATAAAGGAGGAACTTGTAGTACAAAACATTCAACATTACGAAAATTAGCTCTTGAAAATAATCATCAAGAGATTAAGCTTATTCTTGGAATATTCAAAATGGATAAAGATTACGCTCCGAAAATAGAAAGTATATTAAATCAAAATCAGTTAAATTATATTCCTGAAGCACATAATTATTTGAAAATAGAGAATCAATATTTTGACTTTACGAAACCAGATTCGAAATATTCAGATTTTGAAAATAAATTATTAGAAGAACACGAAATTGAATTTAATCAAATAAATGAACATAAAATAGAAATCCATAAGAATTATTTAAGAAATTGGATTATAAATCATCCTCGTTTCGATTTAGATACAATTTGGAAAATTAGAGAAAAATGTATTTCTGATTTACAAAACTAAAATTGTGACTACACATAACACTGTATTGACTAAATACACATATTATAGATAAATTTAAAAATTTTATTTTTCTCAAAATCGATTATTAAACACTATATTTGATTAAGAATCAAACGATTCCAATCATAGCAAAAAACTTTCGTTATTAGGTGCTCACAACAATCCAAAAAAGTGAACATCCCTATTTATAAAGCATACGAAGTAAAAGAGGCTAACCCTCTTTCTCCACAATATAAATAGAATAATTACCTTATAAAGGTTTCAAAACGAAACAAAAGCCTGTAAATTTAATGAGTTTACAGGCTTTTATATTTGACTTAGATAGTTATTTGTTTTAAAAGTGCTCATAATATGAATATCTAATTAGGTGCACTGTCTCAGAAAGATCTTTTTTTTCTTCTTTTGATTCTTTCCTCAAAACTCAACTCTTCATAATCTATCTCTTGGTTATTGTTTAAAAGATTAAACAATGATAAAAACTCATCATTATTAAAATTGGTAGTATCAGAATATAAATGCTCAAACATTGGATGTAACTCATCTGATTCATTAGTATTAGCCTGTTGAGAAGGTATTAAAATTGAACGAGGATAATCTTCTATACTACTCCATTTTTGATTCAGTGCATTAGCAGATAACTCTTTACTTAAATCAGAGCCTTTATAGACACTTTTTGAGTTGTGATCGATAAAAGTTACACCATAGATACGATTGTCTTTGTTTTGGAAGATAACAGCGTTTATCCCGTAATTTAAAAGTTCTTCTTTAAACTCTTGTTGTGAATTTGTTGTATTTAACGCTATCTCAATTGTATGTTTAAGATTCTCTTTATTAGGTAAAGATTTTAGTTTTTCTTTTGATGTTTTAAAGTGACTTTCAAGATTTTGATAACTTGCATTTTTTCCAAAAAGGGAAGCCTTAAAAGGATTACTTACCTTCTCTCCTATTTCATTTAAAGCAAAGTACACTAAACCGTGTTTGGTTTGTCCATTGTAGGAAGCTTCAACCTTTTCTGATCTGATATTAAATAGGGATAATAAAGCATTATAACTTGTTAAACTATCATACTTATAATACTTGGGTAGATATCGTATTACTGAGGCTATTTGAGCTTTTAAATTGTGCTTAGTATAATCAATTGGTGTAAATTGAATCTGTTTTGTTTCCTCATTTTTTTGATTTATAGAAGAGGTTAGATTAAACTTCATTTCAATTTCACGGCAAGTTTTCATTGATTTTAGATGATCGTATTTATCATTTATTTTCTTCCCCTTTAAGTCTGTGCAAACGGTAACAATGTGAATATGTTCTCTTTCTATATCACTATGCTTATAGACAATATATGGCTGATTTTCATAGTCCATACTATCCATATAGTATTGGGCTATTTCATTTAATGTATCATCAGATAATTTATCATTGGGATTTGGATTTAAAGAAATATGCCGTACAACCTTTTCTGTCTTAGTATTTAAAAGTAAATAAGGTTCAAAGTGTTTGTAAAGTTGAGCTATGTATTTTAAAGAGTTGTTGGGTTCTGTTAGATTATTTGTAAACAAAACGGAGCCCTGTCCTTTATCAACTTTTAATTGATTGTAGGACAAAGCTCCTATAAGATTACTTCCTTTACCAATTTTAGCTATCATAAGTTATAAATTAGTATTAAGGTGTTTCTCTTCAAACTCCTTGGTTAGCTTGATAATGTAATAGCAAAGTTTTGATAAATCTTTGGTATACTCTTCAAGTTTTGAAATAGAACGTTTGGCTCTATTTTCTGAGAAGTACTGGTTACAAAGTTTTACCATTTGATTATAGTTTACTCCTACTGCTCTAAATTGATTAAACAGTTTAGTTAGTAATCCGTGATATTGCAAAGCAGCAACATCTACTTTGACTGTTTTAACCTGTCTATCTAAAAGCATAGAAACAAGAAAGCTTGCTTTGTTTGTCATTCCTGATGATGCAAACAAAGCAAGCAGTCTCTGGTTTTCAGATTCGGTGAGTCTGAAAACATGTCTGTATTTTTTAGGATTGGATTTTAGTTTTCTTCCTCCTTTGTTTTTAGTGGTAGTTTGTATAGTGTCCATAGTGTCTTACTTTGATTCTTGTCAAAATAAGAAATACTTATATCGCTAAACTTCTAATGGCTCTTAGAGGTCGTATTTGGAATTACATAGCAAACAATTTTGTATTAATCTACTTTGTCACAGATACCCAATCAACAAAATCACACAAACCAAGTAGTTCTTCTTGTTTTAATTGGACTACAGTATTAGCGCTACCGCCTGCTGGATAGAGTACTTGATGTTTTTTTAAAGATTCATCAAAATAGACTTTGGTTGATTCTTTTACCTTAAAAGGACAGACTCCCCCTACTTGGTGACCTACTAACTCTTCTACATCTTCATATTTAAGCATCTTGGCTTTGATACCAAAAGTATCTTTAAAAGTTTTATTATCAATTTTACTATTTCCTGATGCGACGACAAGAATAGCAGCTCCCTCTTCTGGGGAATAAAGCGTTATACTCTTTGCTATTTGGTCACTATCACAACCAATCGCAATTGCAGCTTCATCTACAGTGGCTGTACTCTCCTTAAATTCAATAAAACGATCTTCAAAGCCCTTGCTTTTTAGATAGTCTTTCACTTTTAAATGGTTCATAATAATTAATATTGGTTTTAAAAATAGAAATTATAATACAATTGACAAATTTTAATAGTGCTGTCTTGCTATTTATCAAAGTCAAATAATACCTTATAATTCCAATTTCAAGCTTTTAGATTGATATACTGCTACTTTAAATCGTTAATCTTAATTACATTCATTATGCAATCAGAAGACGATTTAAAAGCGCTTGCTAAAATCTTAGCGTTTATGCGAGCAGTAAGTATTCTTATTATACTTATGCACTTATACTGGTATTGTTATTCTTTCTTTTTAAACCTTGGAATAACACACAATGTTGTAGATAGAATACTAGTTAACTTTAATCAAACAGCAGGACTGTTTTCACATTTACTTTATTCTAAACTCTTTTGTCTGGTTTTACTCTCTTTAAGCCTATGGGGAGGCAAAGGTGTAAAACATGAAAAGATAACAATCTCTAAAATCATAGGTATTTTTACAGTTGGTTTTAGTTTGTTCTTTTTCAATTTCTTTTTACTTGATTTTGGATATGTTTGGAGTGCTATACTGTATATAGCAAGTACTTTCTTAGGCTATATTCTACTTTTGGTATCTGGTGCTTGGATAAGTAGACTCTTAAACGATAACCTAATGCAAGATGTATTTAATTTTGAAAACGAGAGTTTTATGCAAGAGACTCGTCTTATTGAAAATGAATACTCCGTAAATCTTCCCTCAAGGTTTTATTACAAAAGAAAATGGAATAGTGGTTGGATAAATATCGTTAATCCTTTTAGAGCAACGATTGTACTTGGTACGCCTGGTTCTGGTAAATCCTATGCTGTGGTTAATAGTTTTATCAAACAACAAATTGAAAAGGGATTCTCCATGTATATCTACGATTTTAAATTTGATGACTTATCAACTATCGCTTATAATCATTTGCTTTTACACAAAGATAAATACGCTATCGCGCCTAAGTTCTATGTGATTAATTTTGATGATCCAAGTCTCAGTCATCGTTGTAATCCGATTAACCCATCGTTTATGACAGATATATCTGATGCTTATGAATCTGCCTATACTATAATGCTTAACCTTAACCGCTCGTGGATACAAAAACAAGGTGATTTCTTTGTAGAATCTCCAATCATCCTTTTAGCAGCTATTATTTGGTTTTTGAAGATTTATCAAAATGGAAAATACTGCACCTTTCCTCATGCTATTGAGCTACTTAATAAAAAATATGCAGATGTGTTTACCATACTTACCTCTTACTCAGATTTAGAGAACTACCTTTCTCCTTTTATGGATGCTTGGGAAGGTGGAGCCCAAGATCAATTACAAGGACAAATAGCCTCTGCTAAAATACCGTTATCTCGTATGATATCTCCATCACTATATTGGGTAATGACAGGAGATGATTTTTCACTCGATATCAATAACCAAAAAGAGCCTAAAATACTATGTGTAGGGAACAATCCTGATAGGCAGAATATCTACTCTGCGGCACTTGGACTTTACAATTCACGTATCGTAAAATTAATTAATAAGAAAGGACAACTTAAGAGCTCTGTTATCATAGATGAGTTACCAACGATCTACTTTAGAGGACTTGATAATCTTATTGCTACAGCTCGTAGTAATAAAGTAGCCGTGTGTCTTGGATTTCAAGATTTTTCACAACTTAATAGAGATTATGGAGATAAAGAAAGTAAAGTAATTCAAAATACAGTAGGTAATATCTTCTCAGGTCAAGTTGTTGGAGATACAGCTAAAGCACTATCTGAACGCTTTGGTAAAATACTTCAAAAGCGTCAGAGCATATCTATTAATAGAAATGATCGTTCTACCTCCTTCTCTACCCAACTTGATACCCTTATTCCAGCTTCTAAAATAGCAACTCTCACACAAGGAATGTTTGTAGGGGCAGTATCTGATAATTTTGATGAACGTATAGAGCAAAAGATATTTCACTCAGAGATAGTGGTTGATAATGAAAAAGTGGCTAAAGAAATGAAATCCTATCAAAAGATACCTCAGATAACTTCTTTTTTAGATGCTAAGGGTAATAATACCTTAGATGAAACGATTCAAGCCAATTACAGACAAGTTAAGCTTGATGTTGAGTCAATCATAGAATCAGAATTAAAACGCATTGAGAACGATCCTGAATTAGCTCATTTGATTAATAAGAAGAAGTAAACTTATCTTCTAGTCCTTCAGGCTAATAGTGGTTTTATTTTTTATCAATTCTCTCACTAAGCAAGGTAATGCTCCGCGGTTCGCCTTCAAAAAATTCCCCCATAAATGCTTGACCTTGTCTTCGCTTTATTGCGTTGCTTTTTGAGCTTGCTTAAGCATTACCTATAGCTGCTCCATAATTAATTTAAAAATATAATATTATGGAAAGTGCAGTTTTAAACAACAATTGGTTAGTGGCATCAGAGATAGAATTAATCTACAAGTCTAAAGTTAAAGCATCACAAAGACCTAGAATTGAATCTTCTTACTCCGCTTTTGAAGTAGCTTTAAAAGCATGGGATGAAAATAAGATTGAACTTTTAGAACAATTTAAAGTACTTATGCTTTCAAACAATAATAGCGTACTTGGTGTACTTGAAATTTCATCAGGTGGTATTACTGGAACAGTAGTAGATCTTAGATTGATATTTGCTGCTCTTTTAAAATCAAAAAGTACAGCTATGATCCTAGTACATAATCATCCTTCTGGGAAATTACAACCAAGTGATGCGGATAGACAAATCACACAAAAGATTAAACAAGCCAGCAATATTCTTGATATTGCTCTTTTAGATCATTTAATAATAACACCTGAGAGTTACTACTCTTTTGCAGATGAAGGCGTCTTATGACGCCCTCATTTTAATTTAGTTCTCTTTTCTTATAATATCATTCTTAATTTCAGTCAGTTCATCGCAAATAACTAGACATTCGCGTGCTTCATCTAAAACTATTTTATTAATATACCTTTTAAAAAAAAAACTGCAACAAAAAGAGTAAGACCTAAAAAAACTACGTTTAACAACGAAGTATTACTACTTACCTCTTTTATGTACAAAGTCCAAATACCTCCCATAAAAAAAGCTATAATTTTACTATTTGAGCTAATAATATCTTTAAAATTTGTTTTTTTTCTATCAACAAGAGACAGAAGGTGTTTTAAATCAGCTTCAAGTATAATTACATTTTTCTGTTCATTATCTTTTTGTAAAATCTCTTTTGCAATTAAATTATTCTTAAAGTTAACTTGTTCATCTTTCTTCATACTTTGGGTTCTCCAATCTCCTTTTAGGATATTCTTCAAATTTTCCATTTTACTATCTCGAAATACTTTAATTGCTTTGAGTATATCAAACATACAGAGAGAAATATAAACTGAAGAAAATAAACTAATAACAAATATTAAAAGTTGAAAAGACCATAAATCCCTTGGAAATAAAAGTATTACTATCAGAATGCCTGAAATTCCACCTATGATTCCACCTCCTTTAAAATAGAGTGTTTTATTCTTTATTTCTAAATCAGTTAATACAGTGTTTCTTGATCTAGCTTTAACATAACACTCCTTGTACTCATGAAACAATAATCCTTTATTCATTATTTTAAATTTAAAATTAACTACAAACATAAGAAGTATTAAAATTTAGACAGGATAAGTCAATACCCTCCTTAGGCACTGTTATTTCAGTAGGCAAAGTTTTTTAGCTTTTTAGCCCATACAAGTTCAAGTCCTATGGATTACCGCAATAAATCTTCCTCATTCTATGAGCGTATTTATCTTGTAAAACATGCTCTTAGCTAAAAACCAAAACATAAGTGCCATGAAATTAACCAGACCCTAAGGTCATAATACTATTTATCATGGAAAATTTAATGCACTCAAAAGTTTATGTTGGTACTTATGCTAAGTATAACAATGGTTCAATTAAAGGAGATTGGATTGAGCTAAGTAACTTTAGCTCTATAGAAGAATTTTATGAATTCTGCTCAGAACTACACGCTGATGAAACAGATCCTGAATTTATGTTTCAAGACTGGGAAAATATTCCATCTGAGTTAATATCAGAAAGTAACCTTTCAGAAAACATCTTTTCAATCATTGAAAAAGTATCAGATTTGCAGTATAATACTTTAGAAGCTTTTTCAGCTTGGGTAAGCATAGGTAATCATGATATTGAATCTGATGATATAGACTTGTTATTTGAATCATTTGAAGAAGATTATCAAGGATGTTATAACAGTGAAGAAGACTTCGCTTATCAAATCATTGATGAATGTTACGATTTATCTGATTTTGTAAAATCATATTTTGATTATGAGAGTTTTGCTAGAGACCTTTTTATGAGTGATTATAACTATGAAAGTGGTCATGTGTTTAGAAATAGCTAAATGATTTTTTTTTCAATCAGTTTATATAACAAGCAGTTATCTGAATCAGATAACTGCTTGTTTTACTTTATTAGTTTTAAACGGATGGATTTAAAATTTATTTATTTTTGTTTCTTCATTACTTAGTCAAGTAAAGTAAGTATAGCTAAGTCTGTGCTTCTTATCTTGCTAAGCAGTAATACAAAAGATATGAAAAGAATTAAACAATTAGGTGTCTTAGCCTTAACGACTTTACTTTTAGCTTCTTGTTCTGTACATATAAAATCACATGGAAACAATGACGTTCCTCCTGGACAAATGAAGAAAGTAACAGAATCAAAGTCAGCTAAGTCTTATGCTCCTGGACAACAGAAAAAACATGTTAAAAAGCATAAACACTAATAGGTATAAATCAAAAGGAGTTACCTAATTTTTAGATAACTCCTTTTGATTTATTTAATTTTAGTTACTTGTTTATAAATTCAAATCCAGTGGTACAATCTTCTTTTAAAATAAGGTAAGCATCGAACTTCTTCCCTGCTTTGCTTATCAATCCTTTTAGCAGCTTGGTTTTACCTTGTTGTATTAGGTCAGTGATATCATCCATTGAAAGTTTAATTCCGCAGACCTCTCTAAACAATACCCAATTACAATCAGGTTCTAAACATTTCACTACTTTTTCTCTTAATTGAAGTGTATGTTGTTTACACTTTGGACAAGATAGATGATCTATTTCATTAACTGGTTTAATAGCTAAAAGCTCTGCTGTTATCTTTGTGGTATAATCCTCTATCTGCCTATGAAAGTCTTCCATATTGGTTTTATTCTCTTCAATGTCTTTAAAAGCAGATTCCCACTTAGCTGTTAGAAGTACATCGGAGATAAGTTTATCTTTGACTATCTCATATACCTTAAGTCCTTTCTCTGTTGGAACTAATGACTTGGCTTTTCTTATGATATAACCTCTTTTTAAAAGCGTTTCAATAATAGAAGCCCTTGTAGCTGCTGTTCCAATTCCAACATCTTTGATAATACTCTGAAGTGATTTATCCTCTACTTCTTTAGATGCGTTTTCCATAGCCGAAAGAAGCGTGCTTTCTGTATATAAAGCTTTAGGTCTTGTTGATTTTTCAAGAGTTTTAGCTTCTTTTATCATGAGGTTATCTCCTTGTTTTAACTCTGGCAAATCAATTATTACCTCATCAGTAGTAGAAAGTTCTTTTCTTACCTCTCTCCATCCAAGTTCCATAATTGAAGAAGACTTAAAACTAAACTCATAATCTAAAACGCTTAAACAAATCTCAGTTTGCTTTTTTACGCAAGGCTCAAATATTGCTTCCCATACTCTTTGGGCTATCAGATGATAAATACTCTCTTCTTTAGTGTTAATAGTAGAAGGAAGCCTATCTGTAGTTAATAGTCCATGATGATCAGTTACTTTTACATCATTAACTATCTTCTTATTAAGCCTTGCTAGCTTTAGTTTTAAAAGCAGGTTATTATACCTACTATCATCAGAAAGCACCTTTAATAAACTAGGAACCTCTGTCCATAAATCCTCTGGTATATACTTACTCGATGTTCTCGGATACGTGATAAACTTCTTTTCGTACAGGCTCTGAGCAATGCTGAGAGTCTCATCTGCTGAGAACCCAAAGAGTTCATTGGCTCTTTTTTGAAGTGAGGTTAAATCAAAAAGAAATGGGGAATCTTCTGTTGTTGTTTTGGTTTCTACTTTTTGTATTTTAACCTCACTTTGTTTGTCAATGAGTTTTAAAGCTTGTTCTGCTTTTTGTTTATCTTCCCATTTATCAGTTGAGAGCGATTTAAATAGTATACCGTCTTTTTGATGAATAAGTTCTATTTGATAGTACAGTTGCTTCTTAAAAAAAGTATTCTCTAAATACCGTTTACAGATAAGACTGAGGGTTGGTGTTTGTACTCTACCGAGAGAATACACCGAATCATTCATTGAAACAGTAAGTGCTTGAGAAGCGTTTATACCAACAAGCCAATCCGCTCTACTTCTACTATGTCCTGCTCTAAAGAGTCCATCAAATGTGCTTCCTTCTTTTAGGTTTTGAAGTCCATCTGAAATGGCTTTTTCAGTGAGTGAACTTATCCAAAGCCTTTGAAAGGGTTTGTTGCAATTTAGATATTGGTAGATGTAGCGAAAAATGAGCTCTCCTTCCCGACCTGCATCAGTGGCTACAATAATCTCTGAACACGCTTTGAACAGCATGTCAATGACCTTGAGTTGTTTTAAAGCCCCTGGATCTGTAGTATATTTATTGCCTTTTTTAATCTTTCGTGGAAGTAGTAAATAAGAACGAGGTAAGATAGGTAATGCTTCTCTTTTAAAGCCCTGAAATCCATAATCCTCTGGCATAGCTAGTGATACTAAATGACCAATAGCCCAAGTAATGCAGTAGCCGTTTCCTTCGATAAAGCCCTCTTTTTTAGTTTTAGCTCCAACAAGTGTAGCTATCTCCCTAGCTACACTTGGTTTTTCTGCAAGAATTACAATCATAGTCTACATCTTTACATTTTACGTCCTTTTGATTTTTTAGGCTCATCTGCTTGTTTTTCTGACTGTGATTGCGCCTTTGACTGCTCTTCTTTATTTGGATTTTGAAATGAGAAATCCGCCTGTTTGGTTTCTTTGTTATATGTTACATAGCCTTGATAGGTATTTCCTCTTTTATCCAACAAATCTTTAATGTAAATAGCTTTGCCTTCCAATAAGTCGCCTTGCTGTTTTTCAGTGAGTTCTTTACCTCTAAAGGTTCTCAGGTCATCTGACAACTGGGATTGGTTTTGTGTTTGATTCTTCGCTTGACTTTGTTTATTGGTATTGTCAAATAAAAATTCAATATGCCCTTTAGCTGCGTTAAACTGAATCTCTGCATTAAAAAGATTCCCTTTAGCTGAAGTCATGCCTTCTACAAGTAGTGGCCTGCCTTCTTTTAAAGTTTGAAGCTGCTCTTCACTTAAAACAATCCCTTTTACCTCTTGAGGCAGTTGCATCTTTTCAACTCTAGTAACTACAAGATTATTGGTCAGTCTATCTACACTTACTACTGATGGAATCTTTTCCTTAGTAGTTGGATGGACAAGCTCTACTACCCTACCCATATTACCTGTTTTTAAAAGGTTATGTTTGTCTTGTTTGGAAAACTCATGTCCATAAAGCGGTACATTTAAGTTTGGGTATTTCTTTACCCCCTCTAGCGCCATAACAACCTTGCCCTCTTCATTCTTTTGTAAAGACAGTCTTGCATCAAGGGAAAACACCGCAGAGCCTAAGTCTAAATTTACTGCCACTAAATCCTTTGTTTTATAACCTTGTAAAAGTGGCTCTAACAAATCCATCTCTTGAAGCTTCTCTCTTGAGAGTCCCAACCTTGAGAGTGAATCCCAATCAATGTCCTTGATATCAAACTTATTGGAGCTGTACTGTTCTTGTTCTTTTGTTGATTCAGCTACTTTGTTCTCTTTCTTTGGTGCATTGCCAATCTCTGTTATTTGATGTTTTAAAAACAACTCGTGCGCAGGTCCTGATTGCTTAAGCTCTTTTTGCATTTGATTAGCCATCTTGATAGTCAATAATTCCGGCACTCTAAAAAAAGTAAACTGGGTTGGGTTTTTAAGTTGACTGAAAAAGTTAGAAAAGAAGTTGGAAAAGAAATCTCCATGACGATCAACTTTTAAAAATTGATTTTGATTCTTTTTAGTTGGTGGGACTGTTTCAAGTTTACCATCTTTATCGAGTCCCTTTACTACTTGAATTTTATTCTTTGTTTTGTCATTAACAAGAAGCACATCGTGCTCTACTTGTCTTTGTGTGGTTTCTGTACTCATAATACCTAGTTTTAAATGATTAAAAACTTAAAACTAAAGCCAAGAGACATTCAGCAGTAAATAGTGCGTCTTAAAGGTTACTCTTGGCCTTTAGCTGCTATATACTTCTTCTTACTGGGTGTTTGAGACATTCCCTGATAAACTGATTGACATCTGAGCGTTTGTAGTAGAGTTTGCCACTAATAGTGTAGTATGGGAGTTTACCGTCGGAGCGGTAACGCTGTAGTGAGCGTGGACTTATTTTAAAAAGACTCATTACATCTTGGCTGTCTAAAAGCTCTTCTCCATCTATGGTTTGAGTTTTTATAGGGAGGTCTTTTATATGTTCTGACAAGTGATCAAAGCGCGTCATAATACGCTCCATCCATAAAAGGAATTCTGTGCGATCTATATTCATAATGTTAGAATTTAATGGGTTAATTAAATTTGTTAGCTAACAGTACAAATGTGCAGAGCTTGGCAAGATAAATCTGCCAAGCTCTGCCAATGGGTGTATTATTAATTAATAATTAAGTCTAAAATCATAACAAACAATTTTGCTACAAATATTAGCAATACAGTATTTATAAATAGCTATTTTTTAGCTAAATTAGCAGTAATTAATTCTTTTTAAACTTATTACGATATGGGAATCAAACCTGGACCAAAAAGAATTGCTATTTCAACAGGTAAACCTGACAGACGTCAGAGAGACAATAAAGATACTCCTGGAAATACACCTTCACTTAAGCCTCATAAACATAAGAAAGGTGATTAAAAGCAATTGAAAAAAGCACTGTTTTATCAAGCAGTGCTTTTTTTGTAATATTTATATTTTATATACTTCAATTTAAAGAGGTGATTGCTTAACTAAATTTGTCTAAATTAGCAATCAACTCATTATCAAATGATTTACATAAATTAAATTCATATGGCTACTGTTATACTAATACTCGCGATTATATTCTTACTTTCAGGAGTTGGACTTATATATTGGATTAATAGAAGAAAATTTTACAGACGAAATGTAGCTGGTTTAGAAGGTTTCTCAAGCTTTGAAGCTTCTTTATTTATACGTTTTATAGAACGTATTGGCAAATGGTTTGCTTATGCATTAATTCTTTTTAGTCTCTTCTTATTTTTTATACATTCTTTGGAAAAAGAAAGAATAGAAGATAAAAAGCAAAGGATAGAGATGGAAAATGAAGCTTCAACAAGTTAATAAATAAAAGAAAATTTCTTCCATTTTTTTTACTTAAGAGTTTATACAATCCATTGGATTATCTAAATTCCACACCAGTCGCAGCAACATTGTTCCAATAGCCCAAAATGTATTAACTAAATTATTAATTATATTTAAACTAAATTGTTTCATGTTTTGTTCCATAAGCATATTTTTTTTATTTAAGAGGTTAGAGAATATTTTCATTACTACTAGAATTAAAATAACTATTGGAACAATGTTGCTGCTTTCTACCAGATATGGCACTTGTGATGCATCTTATATATTTTTAAAATTTAATATCTAATATTCTTGAGAGATTTTACTTAAACTCTTTTCTAAAATCATAAAAAGAGTAGCTTCTTTTACCATTTTCTATATTACTAAATGTCTTTTAATAATCTTACGCCTATTCAGAACAAAATATTCTTAACTGATAGTTCCGATTATCAATACAATCTAATTTTAACTAATTAAACATCGACTACAATTCCATCTGGGTAAATTATCTGAATCACATTATAAACCGTTTTGGACATTTCTTTTACAGAGTCATCCGGTTGTCGTTTCAATTTTATTTCAAGATCACAAATTAATTTTGTCCCATTATTAAAACTTAAACCTTTATTCAAAATAAGATTTTTGAAATCTTCATCCTTTACAGAAAATGAAATTGTTTTCCCTTCATAAATAGCTTTCCAAGCCAGCTTATGATTTTTAAGAACAGGAGAAACAATTTCTAACTCTATATTATTTAAATATTCAGGTTCTAAAGGTTCCTCTTTATATAAGAAACTTTTAAATTGACTTCTACTAACAAACTTCTCTTCAGTTATAGGAACACCCTCAGTATTTAAAACTTGTGTTGAAACTTTTAATACTTTAGGGTTATTTGATAAATTTTGATAAAAATTAGATCTATAGTTCTTAACTTTTGTACTGTCAATTACTTTTGTAATTTTCTTATCCAAAATATCATTATCAATCTCTACAGGTATTTCTTGTTGAGCATTTTTAAGTTTTTTAGATATTTCAATACTGTCAAGCAATATTTCTTGCTTCAGCTTTTTTATTTCTAATTTTTGCTTTTCTTCAACTAAATCAGCCGTTTTCTTGTTGAGTTGTAGATCTTCAATTTGGAGCCTTGTTAACTCTTTATTAAGTTCAATCTGTTCTTTATCTTCATTAATAGAGTTTGCAATAATATTACCTAATATCCCAAGCACAAAAGATGCTGCGAGAGGTAAGTTATATTTTAGATTTTTTTTATCTATCAGAAACTTATAAATCGACTTAATTCCACCTTCTTCTAAAGCGAATGACTCAATAATAATTTCACAATCAAAAATTTTGGATACTTCTTTTGAAATTTTTAAAAACTCTGCTTCTACTTTATTTAGAGTTAAAGCATCTAAGGAATGAGAACCATCTTTTAAGTAATAATGTAGTTGAAATAAATCTATTTCGATCAATTCTGTTTTATCCATTATAAATGTCTTATTATTTAGTATTTAGT
The DNA here is from genome assembly GCF_000246945.1 of Myroides injenensis M09-0166. Taxonomy (GTDB): domain Bacteria; phylum Bacteroidota; class Bacteroidia; order Flavobacteriales; family Flavobacteriaceae; genus Flavobacterium; species Flavobacterium injenense. The sequence goes on along the minus strand of NZ_BAEX01000005.1, from coordinate 52,616 downwards.
AATGATTTGATATCTACTTCTAATGCATTACAAACTTTCAACAAAGTAGAAAATAAAAAGTCTTCCTTCCCATTTTCCATATCACTAATTTTTGCACGATCAAATTTTAGAATCTTATCAGCTACTTGCTGTTGACTCAAGCCTTTTTTCTTTCTCAGTTTCTTTATCTTCTCTCCAATCTCTTTATAGTGTATAGAAAAATCTTCTTTCATTTTTTTGTGGTTTTATTGCCACATACAAATAATATTCGTATGTTTGAATTATTCTATTGACATAACCTTTACATAAAGGGTTTTACGATGTTTTCTTGTGCCGAAAATCCTACAAATGCCAACAAGAAAGTCGTGATGTCGCTCCATGCAAAAAAGTTTCGTACTTTTGTAATTGCACTGGGGCGGTACTCACGTTAACTTTTAATGGCAAGGGATGTAGGATTCCTCGGCTTAAAAGTGTGAGCCGCTCCTTGCTTTTATACAAGGTTTGATTTATCATACTATAAAAACATCGTTCATATAATTTATGTGAGCGATTTTTTATTTTAATACTTCGCTAATGCGATTCTTAGAAAAGAAAAAGAATTGTGATTGGATGATAGTTTGAAATTTGAATTGTTCTCATACAAAAAGGGACAATGGGAAAAAGAAAGTTCTTTCTTAATTCATTGTACCGAGCCTTAACTTAAAACATTCAATGTTTGTGTTAAGATTGTTTTTTTCTTTAAAAGATTCGCACTCTAAAAGTAAAAACTTTCTTAAGACTTTCCAAAAAGAAAGCAGTCAAGCAGGTGTTTATTTTAGTAAAAGGTGACAAATTGAGATAGTTCAGTACCTTGTATTGAACTATCCAAGAAAATTAAAGTATTGTAATCCATTGAATTATATATGTTTTACTTTGCTTCAAAATACTACAGACTTCTAATCAATACCGTCTCCCAATTTGGTATATAGAGGTTTTAAAACAAAGGTGGATTTGTTTAGTGTTCATTTATTGATGAATGCTTACAATACCTTATCTATCCTTAATGGACTTATCGAATGTTCTATTCGAGAATTTATCAATTATTACATTTTATTAAAACAACAAATTAGTAACTAAACTTACATTTAGCCTATGATTAAATTTTAGTTTAACTAAATCACATTGTTGTAGTTGTATCTAGCATGACTTGTTTGATGTTGGATGGCTACCCTATTATCTATTTAGTTAGCATAATACACTTTTTACGCTAGGTCCAAAAACAGTTTTTGGATGCGTACAGGATATCTATTGCCTTGTAATTCATACCTATATAATTCGTTCATCCATTCGATTATAGGGCAATATTAATTAGTTAGTAAGGGAAAAATGCTATGAAATAAGACTTTCCTTCTGTTCTATTATTAATTATTAATCACACTTAAAACTATTTTATTATGGAAAAAAACCGCTTGCTATGTTGGTGAATCTGGGTTGGTTATAATGTAGACGTCCACCTGTAGTAAGCACAAAAACTCACAAAAATTGTGTGGCTTAAAGGGAGTTTTGAGCCATGCTAAAAGTCCATGGCTATCTCCTTGCTCTTTTGCATTTTGGGAGACGTGCTTAGAGTGAAGGAGATAGTTTTTTATTATCTATTACAAATTACCCATTAACTAACCTTTTGGTGCAACTGGCCAATCAAAGTACTACGGCAATATGAATCTTGATGATTTAAAGGCTTGTTGTATCAAAATCAATTATAAAATTATGAAAACTCAAATTTTGACCACTTGTGGTTATAGGATAGCTATGCTTGTTGGCTTTTTAATTGGCTATCCAACTTATGCCGTATCAAATGATAATCATTTGTTTTTTAGTGCTTCTTACCTACTACAAGATAAGCAGCAAAAAGGAATTATAAAACTCTCAGGAACTGTAAAAGATGCTCAAGGCGTTCTTGGTGGAGTGATTGTATCGGTTGGACGCAAAGCTGTGACAACTGATCTTGATGGAAAATATTCAATCGATGTAGCTGTTGGAGATAAGATTACTTTTTCAATGCTCGGTTACAAAGAGCGATCCATGGTGTACTCAAGTAGTATAGGATCTGTTCTAAATATTGAGCTACTTGATGATACTACCACGCTTGATGAAATTGTAGTTAATGCTGGTTACTACACAGTAAAAGACCGAGAACGCACTGGAAGTATTGCAAGAGTGACAGCTAAGGATATCGAGTTTCAGCCTGTTATTAATCCACTTCAAGCTATTCAAGGTAGAATGACAGGAGTCAGTATTACACAAAGTTCAGGAGTCGCTGGCGGAGGGTTTGATATACAGATACGTGGTCGCAATAGTTTAAGGACTGCCGAAAACAGTCTAATTGACGGTAATAGACCCTTAATAATTATAAATGGCGTTCCAATATCCTCTGATAGAATGACAGATAGTCAATTCTCTGCATCAATACTACCTCTCTCGGACACAAATCCACTTAATATACTTAATCCTAATGATATAGAAAGTATCGAGATTCTAAAAGATGCAGATGCAACAGCTATTTATGGTTCTCGTGGTGCAAATGGAGTTATCTTAATCACAACAAAACAAGGTGAAACAAACGCATTGAACTTTACTTTTTCTTCTTCCACCTCATTTAGCAAAGTAGTAAATAAATTAAAATTATTAAATACTGAAGAATATAATAAAATTAGATATCAGGCATTTAATAACGATAATATAACTTCTTATCCTACCTATGCACATGATGTCAATGGAAATTGGAATTCTGATAGATATACAGATTGGCAAAAAGAACTTATTGGAGGTACTGCCATTGCACAAACTAATGATGTTGGTATTAGTGGGGGAAATAATAGTACAAATTTTAATCTAAACGCTTCGCACCTTGAACAAACATCTGTTTTTCCTTCTAAGAGTCAATTTAAACGTAATGCACTCCTGTTAAATATATTCCATAAAAATTCTAATGACAAATTCCATATAAATGCTTCTATCTCCTATAGTGAGCAGGATAATAATCTTATACAAAAAGACTTAACTGAAATAGCTTTAAAACTTCCTCCAAATGCTCCTGCCCTTTATAATGATAAAGGAGATTTAAATTGGGAAAACGGAACATTTAACAACCCTATAGCACCTTTATTTGGTAGTTATAACAATAATAATAGATCATATATTTTTAACACAACTCTTAATTATAAGTTGAGTGAAAATCTTGCAGTAAAATTAAATACAGGACTGACCAATAATGATTTAGTTGAAAGAAATATCACACCTAATACAATTGCCAATCCATCTTTAGGCTGGACTAGTGAACACTCCACATCGGATAAGGCTATATATAATTCAAATTCATTTATAATAGAGCCACAAATCAATTGGAATTATGAAACAAACAATAGTGAATTCAATGCGCTTATTGGAAGTACTTTCAACAGTAGTACAAGTGACAATTTGATCATTAGAGCCACAGGATTTACATCAAACGCTTTAATAAATAATATTGGGGCAGCAAAGACAAAAACTATATCTCAAGTAGGAAACTCACAGTATAAATATTTGGGTGTATATGGACGATTTAACTATATATATAATAATAAGTATATCATTAATCTAACTGCTAGAAGAGATGGATCCTCCAGATTTGGCGAAAACAATAAATTTGCCAATTTTGGTTCCATAGGTCTTGCTTGGATTTTTAGTCAGGAAAAATTATTTCAAAATATTTCTTGGTTAGACTTTGGTAAAATCAGATATAGTATGGGCGTTACAGGAAGTGATAATATAGGTAATTATCAATACCTTGATACATACAACGTATCTACTCCAATGTATGATGGGAGCTCTGGTCTAAAACCTACTAGACTATACAATCCCGATTTTAGTTGGGAGAGAACTAGTAAAAAAGAGGTGGCTTTAGAACTAGAATTATTAAATAGTAGTATTAAACCTTCGTTTGCATTTTATATCAATAGATCTTCTAATCAATTAGTCGGAATTCCTTTACCATATACAACAGGCTTTACCTCAATACAAGATAATCTGCCTGCAACTGTTGAAAATAGAGGTTTTGAATTTTCTTTAAATACTAACAATATTTCAACAAATAATCTCCAATGGAGTACTGCATTTAATATTTCTTTTCCAAAATCTAAACTCATCTCTTTTCCGAACCTTGAAGGATCTACTTATGCAAACCAATACGTAATTGGGAAATCTACAAACATAGTAAAGTTGTATCATTTTGAAAAAATAGATGAAAATGGCAATTATGTATTTAAAGATTATAATAATGATGGATTAATATCAGCAATAGAAGACAAACAAAGTCTTAAGGAAATCGGTATACAATTTCATGGAGGTATATCCAATACAATCACTTATAAAAGCTTCACTTTTGATTTCTTATTGCAATTTGTCAAACAACAAAACTTTAACTATAATAGAAATCTAACAATACCTGGAGCGATGGTCAATCAACCTATTGAGGTATTAAACTCTTGGAGTAAGAATAATCCAAATAGTGAATATAGTTTTTACAGTACAGGAGTCAACTCAGAGGCTAATTTACAAAATTCGTTATTTACTTCAAGTGACAAAGCAGTATCTGACGCATCTTACCTAAGACTTAAAAACATTTCCCTTAGTTATCAAATTAGTTTGCACAAATCTAAAATCAAAACATTAAAGATTTATGCACAAGGTCAAAACCTATGGACCTACACTAAATATTTTGGATTAGACCCAGAGTTTATCATAACAGGATATCTACCCCCATTAAAAACTTATGCTTTCGGTATTCAACTAATATTTTAATAATTTTAATATGAAACATATACTCACCAATACACTTAAAATAAACAGTTTTATTATAGTGTTTATTGCAATTTTATTGCTTACTTCATGTGACAATTTAGTAGAAATAGACCCTTCTAGTGATCAAATAAACAGGCAAGATATCTTCGAAGATATCCATACAGTAAATGCAGCACTAATTGAATTGTACACTTCATCACGTCAAGGCTCATTTTTTATAGGATCAAACTTAGGATTAGGATCAATATTGGGCATGTATACAGATGAACTAGACTGTTACGTTAGTCAAACTAGCAATAAAAACATTACAGATGTTTTTGATAATAATATTCTTGCTACTAATACAATCGTAGCTAACTTTTGGGCTACATCCTATACTAATATTTATAAAATAAACTCATTCATTGAAGGATTAACCAACTCAGCTAATATTGATGAAAGTTTAAAAAACACATATCTTGGTGAAGCCTATTTTTTAAGAGCGCTATACCATCAATATCTCTTTAAAATTTATGGAGAAGTACCGTATATAACAACCACTAAATACAAAGAAAACACTAGAGTAAATAAAGAAAGTACAAATGCGGTTCTTTCAAAGATTGACAATGATTTGCAACTATCCGCTTCACTTCTTGATTATACTTATAGAAATAATCTAAGAATCTTCCCTAATAAAGCAACAGTTGAATTAGTCTTAGCTAAAAACAACTTGTTACAACATAACTATCAACAAGCAGAAATTTATGCTTTAAAAATTATACAAAATCCACTCTATCAGTTGGAGTATAATTTAGATATGGTATTTAAAAAAAATGCAAGTAGTACACTCTGGCAATTCGATACACATGCAGTTGGTATAGCAACCCAAGAAGCTACCTATTACAATTTTAAAACTGTACCACCAAAAGACGTTGCTCTTTCTAATAATTTAATTGAAAGTTTTGAAGATCTTGATAAACGAAAAACCTCTTGGATCAACAAAATAACTGAAAATAACAAATCCTTTTACCATTCATTTAAATATAAAAACACAGAGAACAATAACGATGAACTCTCAATAGTATTTAGAGTTGAAGAAGCTTATTTTATAATAATTGAAGCCCTATTCAAACAACAAAAAATACAAGAAGCAGGCGCTTATTTGAATATAATAAGAGAAAGAGCAGGTCTTATGCCTATAGAGTCATATACTTCCACAGACGAATTTAAAAAAGCTATGCTACAAGAAAGTAGACATGAATTTTTTTGTGAATTTGGACATAGATTTTTTGATTTAAAAAGAAACAACAGTTTAGATATACTCCAAAACAGTAAATCAAATTGGGAAACAAAACATGAACTATTCCCTTATCCGGAAAATGAATTAATACTAAACCCAAATCTTTCACCTCAAAATTATGGATATTAAAAGTCATTTAATTTGTACATTATCTTTGATTTTGGTAACTGCTTCCTATGGGCAGTTACCAATTGATCCGCGTTGGCATACCTTTTTTAACCATAAAGTATCCCCTAATGGACAATGGAGTGTAATAATTAAATTATACGACCAAAACGCAGATACCCTATATGTAGTTAATAATGAAACCTTAGAAAGTAAAACATTTTTAAAAATTATCAACTACAACTTTGTAGATGATAACTTAATATACTTAAGCGCAAATAGTAATAAATTATACTTAAACAATTTAATTTCAGGCAAAATAGATTCTATAGATAATATTAATAGATATACAGTTTTAGGTGACAATAAAACAATCTTAACTGATGATGAAAAATCAAACCAAGTACTTTTATTAAAAATAAAAGATGGAAGTTTTAAAGAATCTAAACGATTTGATAATATCATTAAATATAATCTAATTAATGGATGTGTTCTACTAGAGACCAAGGACAGTCTGATTCTTACAAAAAATCCATATAAAAAATCTTTCAGAGTAATAAAAGACAAAAAGATAAATAGTGAGGTTATTTTGTCACCTAATAATCAATCCATACTTACTTTAAGTCAAGACAATAAGCTAATTATAAATTACATCGATGAAGAAAAGATAACAACAAAAAAAATTAATTTATTTGTAAATGATTCCATAACTTATAATCTAGTGTATGATTTCATTGATAATGAAACTTTATTTATAAAAGTTAATAAGCCAAATGAAAATCAAATAGATAACAATGATGTCGATATCTGGAGTACCACAGATAAAAAGCTTGAAGCTAAAAATAATCTACATTCAAATAACAAGTTTACTTTAACTAATTACGTATATCATATACCGACAGATTCTTTACAGAAAATAATTCATAATTATTCAACTATTTATCATTTAAGTAAAATATCAAACAAGTTAATTGCCATAGACGAAAAGCCGTATAAAGATTATACATCCTATTTAGCTTTTAATGATATAATAACTACAGATACTTTTGGAAATCCAAAAGATACTTTAGCTACAAGAGCAAACAATTATACTACCAATACGTCCTACAATCCTCTTAGTAAACTATTTGCATATAAAATCGATAACCAATGGTTCTTATATAATCTCGTTGATAATAAAAGAATTAAAATACCTATTGAAGAAAAACAAAACCAACTATATTGGGATGTATCGTCTAATCAAATCTTTATCACTACGAACTATAATATATGGAGATATAACTTTGAGAGTAAGAAACTTAAAAATATTTTTAATTCGAAAAATACTGAAGTTGAAATAGATTTACTAAACATAAATAATTTTGAAAAAAGCAAACTGAACCTAATGATAGGAGGTGATCAGAACATTAATTCTATAGAAAATTTATTCATTCATATTACTGATAAATACAAAGCAAATAATTCTCTCTATGTTTTTAAACAAGATAGCTTAAAAATAATTATTGAGAATACCCCAGATAAAATTAACAATATAAGGTACTCAGATGATTTAAGTACAATAACGTTTTCTACAGAAAACTATACTATACCTCCTGTAATTTACAGGTATAAAAATGGTTTAAAAGAAATAATAAGAACTAGACTACCCAAAAGTTTCATACAAAATCGCAAACAATTAGTCTTTAAATACAATACTACAGATCAAACAGAACTTGGAGGAGTTTTATACTACCCATTAAATTATTGTTCTACTAAAAAATATCCACTAATTGTCAATATTTATCAGTTACAAAATAGTAAGAGAAATGTGTTTTTATTACCATCATTGTACAATTATATGGGATTTAATATACCATTTTTAAATAATAACGGATATTTTGTTTTATTAGCAGACACAAAAACAAATCACTCAGGACCTGGATTATCTGCCTTAGATTGTGTAATAAATTCAATCAATAAAGCTAAAGATATTGAACCCAGTATTGATACAAACAATATGGGGTTAATAGGACATTCTTTTGGAGGTTATGAAACGAATTTTATAATAACTCAAACGAATCTATTTAAAGCTGCAGTAAGCGGATCTCCAATAAATGATATCATTTGGGATTATTATTCCTATAGCTACAATTTTAGTCGACCTTATTTTTGGAGGTATGAAGATAAAGGGCAATTAGATATGCATCAACCGCCAAAACAAAACATTGATAAATATCTAAAAAACTCTCCACTACATCATGTTCATAATATTCGAACCCCCCTTCTATCTTGGACTGGACTAGATGATTACAATGTTCATTGGGAACATACTCGACATTTTTTCATGGCTTTATATAGGTATAAAATTCCACATGTAGCTTTATTTTATAAAAATGAAGGTCATGCTTTAAACATGTCAAAAAATCAAAGTGATTTATCTAACAAAGTTCTTTATTGGTTTGACTATTATCTAAAAGATAATAACTCCGAAAATCAGCTTTTAAATTAATTATACAAGAAAGGGCGAGAATTAATCGCCCTTTTAAATTTAACTATTTTCTATATAATGGCTTAGAACAATATGTCGTAATTCCATCAGATTCAAAACTAATTTCATACAAGTCATGTTCTAAAATACCTGGTACTTCAACCCATTTACAAATTTGTCCGGGTATTGTAGTACAGGATTCACTAGTTTTCATACAGGAATACTGATCATTCGGATTGAGTCGATAATAAGCTATAGGATCAGCTAATTCTGAATTTTTTATTGCATTTGTTGCAAATGCCGCACTGATAGCAAGAGCAAATACTCCGATTGGCAAACCTGCTGTTTTTAAAAACTTTTTCATCTTTATAAAATTTATTGGTTTATAGCTTTTTTTAAAGGTGAAGCCAAACCTTTTAAAACTTGTCTCTTAATAATTTGGCCAGTTTAAAGCGTACAAGTTTTGTATCAAACAGACCATATATGTAATTATCTGTAACAATCATATCCGATAGTTTATACTCTCCTAGGTTATTAATATAAAAACTACCAACATAATTATCTTCCACAATATCATAGACATCAATAATGCTAGCTCTACCCCACATTTTATAAGACTCTTTTTGTCCCATAGAGTTTGATACAATGAAAAATAAGTTACCATGAGTCAGAACTTTTGAGTTAATAGCTTGAATAGGTGTAGTCATCTTATTCTCCCCTGTTGATAGCTTAGCAGCTGTTATTTTCACACTACTTGTTGTATCAATGGTCTTATGCTCTTTAATGAAATTCAAGTAATTATCCATTTCAACAAACCGATTTCTATAATAGTAAGTATAAAATACTTTTTTTTGCTTAACACTATAGTTTAATACTCCGTCAATATCAAAAACCCCATCAGATTCAATCTTAAGTAGATCTTGTTTTAAATCAATTTTATTGTTTTTGTTTAGATCAATAGTACCTAGAATGATTCTCTTTTGATTAATATCGATTGATTTAAATATAATATGAGTAGAATCTAATGGTAAAAAATCTAAAAAATATACTTCACGGTAGCTTAATACTTTTGTTTTAGCAGATGCAATTTGGTTATCAAGCACTCCTTGAAATACAATTGGAATCGTTCCATCTGCTATATAAAAAAATGGATAAGATACTTTTAATCTTAAATCAGAATAAGCAAAATTTATAGAATCTATCTCTATAGAAAAGTCTTCTCTTTGTAAAAGTGAATCTACCCTTATATACCTAAGAGGCGTATTGTAATTACCCAAATAAATATTATCCTTATAATAACCTGAAAAATAGAAGGAGTTAACCTGCAATTCTAATGTATCATCCTCTAATACTCCATGAGGCAAATACCTTCTTATAAAGGGATTTTCTTTTTTTATGATATACTCAGAAGATAGAAAAAGCAAAATAACAAGTATGCTACTTATTATGGTGGTGGTGATTGATCCTATATAAAATCTTTTTCTTTTTTGATCGTGAAAAAATAAAGCTATCAAAGCCAGTAGACTTACAATAATATTAAACCACAGATGCTCGTTCCATCCCATCTTTTCAAGTATTCCACCACAAGAACAAGGGATGAAATCACTGTAGTTTAATATCAGGTAAATATAAAGGGTAAATGCAACCATAAGCCCATAACTAAGATAAAGCCCTGTGAGTCTTGTTGTTTTAATACAAAGCAGTAAAGCAAATAATAGTTCGGCTCCGAGTACTAAATATGCAATACTATTGGCATAAGCACTAAGCAGTGGGGACTGGGTAAGTTGAACCTGGAAGGCTTCAAAAGTGATGAGCTTACTTATGGCTGCATATACAAAAAGTAATATATAGAAGTAGGATACTATAAGGACGTATTTGGCTTTCATGGTGGTTGCATTTTAGGATAATCAAAACTACAATTCACTATAATTCAAATCAATACGTGTTTATACGGTATTTTTATCGTGTTTTCACTAGTTCAAATCACTATCCTCTATATAGTGCCAGCGCATGGCAAACAAGATAACACCAATAAAGTTTTTAGAATCGGTTTTCTGCATTAATGTTTCCTTATATTTTTCAATAGTTCTAGTGCTTAAATTAAGCATCTCTGCAATTTGTTTAACGGTATATTGCATAGCATAAAGCTTGATTATCTCAATTTCTTTATCCGAGAAGATAACATACTGGGAGGATTTTTGATCTTCTATTTGGTCAACAATGTCTTGGATTTGATTGTCGTAATAAATTCCATCTGACTTAGCTCCATAAATGGCTGTTTTGAGTTTAGAAAATGAAATATTTTTTGTTAAGTATCCAGCTATATTATACTTGAGCATCCGCTCGATACTATAAGAATCATCGAAACTAGTGAGTACAAGAATTTTAATCTCTGGATGATTTTTCTCAAGTAAACTCGCCACTTGATATCCATCCATGATCGGCATTTGTATATCTAAAAAAACAATATCAACACTGGTTGTTTTTAGCTTTTCAAATAATTCAATACCATTGGAGCAATCAAACAAAACTTCAACATCTTCTATCTGAGAGAGTAAACGCAAGAAACTTTTTCGAAATAATTTGTGATCATCTACAACCGCAATTCTAATCATCTTCTTGTCTTTTTATAATTATACTAATATCATTTCCTTCCTGCTTAGACTCATGGATAAACTCAGCCTGTAATTGTACAATACGCGCCTTTATATTTGAAAGGCCAAGTCCTGAATTTCTTGAACCATTTTGGCTATCAAAGCTATACTTCACCCCGTCATCTACCAGATGTAAACAAACTGAATCATCCTGCCAAACAAGGCTAAGCTTGGCTTTCTTGGCATAACTATGTTTAATGATATTGTGAACTAGCTCTTGAACAATTCGATAGATCTCAAGTTTTTGAATCTCATCTAAAACAAATGTTTGCTTATTAGACTTAAAAGCTAACTCGGTATCACTTACCTTTGATACTCTTTTTATATAATTGCTCAAAAGAACACTAATAATATTATCCTTCACCTGTGGTGGGGATAAGTTATAACTTATTCTTAAAGTCTCTTCATAGCATAAAAGAACCCCATCTCTTAAATCAGCTATAATTTCAGTTCTTGTATTCTTATCTGGACTCAGCTCTAAAATTGAAACCAGATTCTTTATAGTTGCTAGATCACTACAGAGTCCATCGTGCAGCTCCTTAGCCATTCGCTCCCTTTCTTTATGCTCTACAATAAGATTGGTTTTTAATTGTTCTTTTAATTGCTCGTTGTGATATTTTCCTATCTTATTTTGATAGAAAACAACCAAGATAATAACCATAATAGCTAAAGAGATCATAATAGAAGTGCCTAGCCAAAAAAATAGATTTAGATCATTTTGCATACACCAATGGATATTGTTATTCTTAAAATCAAACTTGCTAGAATGTTAACTAGCCAATAATCATAAATATATAAACCGCTTTTATCAATAAAGCCAAGAAGAATAAATACAGAAATCGTTGTAGCATAATAAAAGAAAAGCCCCATGACAATAAAAAACTGACTCTCATTATATAACTTTAAAATCTTCTTTTGATTAGATACCTGCCTGATCCACAAAAAAGTACACAGCAAAACAAAAAAAGTACTGTATATTTTATTTAGTCCTGTAGACATTAAATATGAGTCAGTATCAAAACAACATAAAGACAAAATATAAAACAAAAGAAAAAGACCCAATAGACTATGAAAAAGCCAATTAGGTCTTTGGGTTATATAATTTTCAAATAAAAAATATAAAGTTGCAAACTCAAGAGCTGGATACACCTGATACCATAATACAACACTAACTTGTAGTTGTAAACTCACAACGTATTCATAAACAGATGAAAGGACCATAAGGCCAATTAGAGGAAGAACTACTCTATTTGCTTGAGAGCGATATTTATGACCTGCCAAAAACAAACTAAGTGGAGCACATCCCGCTATAAGTGTTGCATATAAGAGTATGCTGTAAAACATTTAATCATTTTTTTACTAATTGACTTTGCTTAGGGCATAAAGGAGGACAAAGAACAAGATGCTCAAGTATGATTCCTTGTGTCATATCCTCTCCACTTTCATCCACACCTACCAAGACCAAATTACTTTGATTTGTATCAGAGTCTAATCCTGGATAAATGCGAAGTCCAATGCAGCCTTCTTGCTCAAGTAACTCGTCTAATTTATCTAGCCCAACAAAGTAACTCTTTGGTAAACTTGGATTATTCTCTTGGTAAGCGTGTGTAAATTCAATAGCCTTATCAAGGCTAATTTGCGTTCCTGAATTCTTGCTAATATTCATAAAATTAAGCTTTTAAAGTTAATAATGTAAATATTTACAATATTCATTTAAGATGCAATACGTGTTTTCCGCATATTTTATCGTGTTTTCACGTATTGATTGATAAAGGGACTTTGTGTTATTTTAAAAAGGCAAATACTAAATCTATTTTTTGATTCAATAATATCCATAATTAACCAACCAAACTCAATAATTATGGAACATCAAAACATGATTTTCAAAAAGGCTTTAAACTCCATTGAAATTAAAGAAGCAGAATTAAGCCTATTAGCTCCCATCTCCATAGAGAACACACTAGAAATAATACATTTCATTCAACTCACACTAGTAAATCTTAAAACAACTATCTTAAAAAATGGCTTTGATAATCAAACAGAAGAAATTGCTTTTTTTAAAACCATCAAACCTCAGATCTTAAGTAAACTAATATTTTATAACAAGGTCTACAAAATAGAACTGAGTTGCCCTATGGATTATAACTCTCAGCATAAATATTACCTTAAACAAATAGAAGAACTAAGTTTAGAATATAAAAAACATTTTAGTCAGTGTGATTTTTATAAATACTACAAATCAAACCGATCGGATAAAGATCTAGAATACTTCACTCTAGGCAAAATAACTCCCCTTATTGGCATGAACAGTTTCGCTTTTGAAATAGATACCCTTTTTTCAACTTTCTATGATTACAAGGTCTCTCGAATACTTGCTCATAATCTTTTACAACATTATTTACAACAAAAAATAAGCGAGCACTTACTTAAGGTTAATAATACCTCAAAATTCTCAGAGACACTTGTTTGGTCAGAATCTCAAAATGCACTTATAGAACTCATCTATGCGCTTTATGTGTCAGGTTCAATAAATAATGGAAAACTTGAAATACGCAAAATTGCGGTGTTATTTCAACAATTATTTGGGATTACACTCTTGGATATACATCATGCTTTTCACCGGATGAAAACAAGAGCTAAATCAAGGACTTGTTATTTGGATAAGTTGAAACAGGGGTTGGAAGAGTATATGGATAAAGAAATTTAAGTCAAACATGCTAATTGTATACAAACAAAATATGTTCATTACTAAATTTTAATCCTAATATATTTGATATCTTTAGGCAATTAATCTAATACCTTACCACAAAAAATGAATATTTGGGCAAACTATTCTAAAGAGCAAAAACAAGAATATATCCAGTTTCTACAAGTATATGGAGCCTTATCTAACCTGTTTAGACAAAAACAAGGGGATCCTATACCCTATCTTGATTCTAAGTTTCAAGAAACTGTTTTTGCTAGAGCTTTTAATTGTCAGAATGTTGATATTGGAAATACTCCACATGATGTATTGTCAATTATAAAAGGACAACGAATTGGTATTGGTCTTAAAACTTGGATGGGAAGTAGACCTTCTTTTCAAAAAACCATGCAACTCAAAAGATATCAAGATGATATCAATGCTGTAAAAATGAACCATGAAGCTCTAGCTCATACTCTATCTCAAATCAGAAATGAACGATTAATTACCGACTATCAAAGACTTGGTTTAAATGCTGATATGAATATCTATCACTATATAACTCGTGATGAAGGAAATTTTACAATTAATGAGTGTGCTTATCCATTAATTGACACAAGAAATCTAAAAGAATTTTCTTGTACAAATTCTGCATTCTCTTGGTCAGATGGATTGAAAGATTACAAATTTACTTTTGCAGATTCTCAAATCTGGCAAAAATTTGATTCAAGTAAAAAGGATAGTTTACTACTCGACCAGTTCAAAGTTGATATTATTGAAAACCCTTTTGATTTTTTACTTGAGGCGTATATGACTCTTTTAGGGAAGACGAAAACGATCAAGGAAGAAGATATTGTTGAAGTGTTTTTGCCTTTGTATTCCTATAGAAGTCAAGAAGTAGAAGAAAAATCCGGATTAAATGCGTGGAATGCAGCTCCAAAATCTAAAGGAAGTAGTATTCCAAGACCTTTAAATGAAGTATACATTCCAATACCTAGGGAATTTCATGAAAAGAATCCAGACTTTTTTACTGCAAATATTTTTGAATTTGAAAAAGAAAGAGAAGCTTTTAAAGGAGATAAAAAAGATAGACCAGAAGTTCGCTTTCACCTTCAATTACCCAATGGTAAACGCATACCAGCACTTGTTACTCAAAGTAATATGAAAAGCTTACAATCAGGTAGTAATACAGAAGTGGATGAAAACGGAAAACGCTATGGACAAGCTGCTCTTGGGCAGTGGTTACTTGTGGATGTTTTAGGGTTGAAGGATCGAACCCTTGTGACTCGAGAATGGCTACGAAAAAAAGAAACAGATTCAGTTAGACTCTGGAGAAAAAAAGGAGATTATTCTACCATTTATATTGACTTTGCTCCTATAGACTCGTTTGAAAATTTTATCAATGGAGAGCCTTTTTTTTTAGATCAGGAAAGTTAAATAGCTACTATTTGAGTAGTAGCTATTTAATCATATCTATATAGCTCCTTCATCTAAAGCTGTTTCATAAATCATGAAGAGTATCTTAGATTGCATCTCACTTGGCACAATAATTCTTCCATTAGCTCTACTTTCCAATATTCCTATCTGTTTTGATGACAATCTTTTTACAGATTTATCATTTTTAAAATAATCATACATCTTTATCCAGACCTCATCTGTTATTTCTAATACCTTAACCTGTTTGTCGATATTATTATCAATCTTTTTATTTTGACTAGCTTCTTTTCTTTTGTATAGTTTTTCTTGAACGGTAACACATAAAGATTCATCAATCTCATCAATATCTATTGCTAAGTCCTTTACCGCTAACCAGCAAGATTCTTGCTTTGTCCATTGAGAAATGTTAGCATGTCCCGACGGCGGATTAGTAATTCGTTTATATACCTTTTGTGTTATATTTTCTAATATTTTAATCAAAGCTTTTGGCAAGGCTTGTTCTTTCCATATACTTTCAAAATTAAAAACTAAACCAGAATACTGAAACAATGCTGATAAATAAGCAATTGAGTAGGTTACTGTCTGTGCTCTATATCCTCCATCATACCAAGGTGCGTCAGATACCATCTTTTCAACAGCTCTAAACATAATAACTTTAGAAATAGCTGTTTTAAAATACAATTCAGAGATAGCCAACCCATCTCTATCTAGCAATTCATTGATGTAATCAGCAAATCTTCCAAAATTAAACTCTGCACCCTTGGAAACAATATAAGGTTTTTGATTCCACGAATTTTCAGCTTTAGCTAGAAATCTTTTATCAATAAGTTGGTTTTTAGGATTCTCATTGATAAATCTTTGCTTCTCTTTAGGCGTCATATAAGTCATTTCATTTAGATATTCGCCTCGAACTCTTTCGTAGTACCAATGAGTTCTAACTTGTACACCGCCAACTGCAGGAGCAAATACTCTATTTGAATAATCCTTCATCTCTCTATGAAATGAACTATTAGAAAAGAAATCTGATTTATTTACTTTATTCTGCGTATTGGCATATTCAGCTACTTTAGAAACAAATTCACTTAAATTTTTACCATCATCAACCACAGAGAGCTTCATCTGCACATTAACATCTGAGACATTATGCCCATTATTTATATTTGAGGCATAGATAGCCGATGTTGTCTGTGCCCCATTTACAATTTGAAAATTTTTGATCTTCGTAATACGTCCATCTCCATCCAATTCCACATCTGAAGCAGTTGCAGTAATACCATTGTTATAGGCAAAAAACATATCTGGACGATTCTCAATTGTATTTCTTAAACCTTTATTTACATCTCCTCTGAACTGAAGAAATGTTCTAACATTTTGTTCAAAAAGCTTTTGTCCATGTTTATCATAGATATCAACAATATCTAGCCCGTTTATAACAGTCAAATAAGATTGATAATAACCTGAACCACTTTCAATTTTTAAAGCAGGGAGATTTACATCAATTTCAAAATCACTCAATTCATTTTGAGATAAATAAATCTTTTGTAAATATTCAATATCAATGATTCTAAACTCAAAGTCAAAATCATTTATTCTTTCCGAAGGAATTTCTTTCAATCTACTTGTTACTTTTCCGTCAGTAAGTAACAACACTCTAACTTTATCAACTTTTTCTCTTAAACAATAATCGTATAAAAGGTAGGATGTTGAATAAGCTTCACTACTTTCTTCTATTTTTTTCCATAAAGCATCACCATCCTGTCTTGTTGATTCACTAAAAAAATTCTTTGTTCGCGTTAACTTAGTATCAATCTGAGCACCGGTTAATGTCTCGATAAAATCATTTTGAAAATACTGATAATTTAATAGAGTTAACACTCGTCTCTCTTCATCATAATCATATCCATGTATCTCAATACCGCGTTTACTAAACTGTGAATAACTATAATTATTAGTTAAATCTCCTATAGATACTAAATCCTCACAAACTGTTTCAAAAAAAGCTTGTGGTCTCATTAATCCTCTGCTTTCAGCATCAGAAATTACTGATTGCGTGAAATGCTCATAAAACTCTTGTAAACTAATCATATAACCTATAAATTATCTAATTCAAATCTTTTACATAATTCTAAATCTATTGAATAATTAACCGACAGTATTTCACTAGCAATATCCATTGGCTTAATCAAAGGAAAATCATTTTCTACCGCAAAGTTTCTCATATTGTCAACTACAAATTTCTTTAAATTCTGATTATCAATATAAATCATCAAACCATAATTGATTACTTTCTCTTCAAACTCTTCTAATAGTTCAATCGATTCATTCGAAATCAATGCTCTTATCTGCCTGTATAAATCTAAAACAGAATCTCCTAAATCAGACTCAGTTAAAGCAAGGGCAACTAGTTTGACAGGCTTATCTTCAGAGAACAGCTGATAAACAGAAGAAATACTAATTATCGCAGCATTGTTACTCTTATAGGTCTTTAATTCAATAATACTATCTACAGTATTGAAATCATTTCTTTCTTTATTTGGACCTCCCCAAGCAGATATACTATCTTTTATTCCATAATTGGGAATAATATAGTTTTGTAAATAATATAGCTCTGAAAATAGTCCCATTTGAAGTTCAGTAGACAATTCAACGGCCTTATTTTTCATAAGAAATCTTTGCCATCTTTTGAGTCTATTTTCCAGCTCAGTTATCAATCTACCTTCATTACTAATAGAAGAACAAATATTTATCAAATCATTGCTCAAAATATAAAACAAATGCCAATCCTTCTTTTCGTTTAGTAATAAGGTATAATTACCTTGATTATCATTATTATTTTTATAAACTTCGATTCCTCTAAGTCTAAAATATATTCTTGTATCTGCAAATTCTTCTTTGAATTTTATATAGAATCCATAATTACCATTACCATCTTTAATTCTATAGAGATCATGTACAGAGGTTGAATCAATTCTTCTCTGAGAGCCTATTGATACATCTAACCACGGATTAATATTTTTAGTCATCATAGATACTATCCTCTTCTATTTCTTTTAATAAACTTTCATAATAAACTGTATTAATCTTAAGCTTTACTGTTTCTTCAATACTATTTACACTTCCAGGAAAACTAACCCCAAATGTAGCTAATTCATTAGGGATATCGCTAGCATCAATTTTTGAATCTTTTATCTCAGGCTCAATTATATGCAACATTAATAAAGGTCTTTTCATTAATCTCCTAATTTCAGTACGCTTACTTTGATGCGCATTTCTCGTTTCTATATCTAAAGCGATACTTTCAGCATTACCAGAAGAAATATTTCTGTTAGCAAATTCAAAGCTTCCATCTTCTTTAGCTATCAGTGAACGTTTTTCTTTTTTAATTGAAATAGAACTTCCTTCAATATTAAATACTTTTCCTGAACCATTATATAATGCTATATCCCAATTTGTATTACGCTCAAAGGCAAATTTTTTCACAAAAGCAATAGGCATTCTAGAAAAAATGCCCAAAGGATCTGAATTAAACACTTTAAAATCATTTAAAAAACCTACAACTTTTTCTTTAGCTATATCATGCCAAACATACCCTCCATGTTCAAGTTTTACATCTCCTAAACTAAAAACCAACTTTTGAAGAACATCAAGATTTTGAAGAACATCAGTCTTATTAAAGCTTACAATACTTGTCTCCTTTGCTTTGCCATCAAGTCTCATAGAATGATAATATTCTTTAACATTGTTCTGTTTATTACGAGCAGTAATTTGTAAGCCACTATTTGGATTTTCTCTAATTGCTAATCCAAAATCATTAGGTGTTCTACCACTATCAGCCATCAACTTAAAATCTTCCATTAAATCTTCTGTAGCCTCTATTATATCTCTAAAATGGGACGCTTTTGTAGGAGTCATATAAATTTTACACAAATCTTCATAACCAGATCGATACCCAAACCATCTCCCCATCTGCATCAATGTATCATAAAAAATTGTATTTCGTAAGAAATAGCTTACACTTAATCCCTCAAGTGTATAGCCTCGAGATAAGCTTGTTCCTCCTATAGCAATAACATTAGTTACAGTATCATTTCTATACTCTAAACCTACTTTAGTTTGTGAATGAATCTCTCTTACAATAACAGTATCTATAATCTCTTTAATTTTCAAAAAAACAATGTCCCAAGAAAACTCATTGTTATCATATTTTACCTCATATAATCTATGTAAATCACTAATTAATGAACTTTGTTCGTCAGCATATCCTTTCTTACCAAATAACTCAAATTCTCTTTTAATCTCATCCTTAAATTCTTCAACCTTAACCGCAATTGCTTTATGAACCTTAGTAAATCTTGTTGAATGGATAAGCATACTATTATGAGAATGAGCATAACCTCTCAAATTACGAATAGCTATATTAATTATAAAACATTCTATAGCCTCTATCATTTTACCAGGTAAGTCTTCAAATTCAAAATCTTTTTTATGTTTTAAAGGGATAGTTTCATATTCAGTTATAAAATCAAGATGATTATCCTCTGAATCAAGAAAAACTTTTCTTGCGCCATAATAATTAGTAGGAGCCTCTAAGGCATAAATAAAGTCTTTTGGAAATAAATCTTTACCTAATTCATCGTCTTGAACCTTATGATCAATAAAAATATTAGCATATGGTGTAGCTGTATATGCAACATAAGACGCTTTGGAAAAGAAACTCAAAATTTCTCTAATTTTTCTATTTATTGATGTTGGCTCTTCTTCCTTTTTTGTATTAATAGAAGCATAATCCGCTTCATCATCGATAATTAAAATAGAATGTTCTGAAATTTTATTTTTATACTGTTTACCTAACCATTTTATTACATTCTCTAAAGTAGACGCATTCTTTTTAATCACCATTAATATAGGAACATTTATAATCTCAAAATTAATATTTTGAGCTGCATTATCAGCATCTCGTGAGTTAAAATCTCTGCTAACTAAAGTCAAACTTTGAGGTGTATTACTTACCTCAGCAGATCCTTTCCCAACTCCTACTTGCACCCCTTCAGTTCGACCAACAAAACCTTCATTAATTCTTTCTTGAGTTTGGTTTCTAAGATTATTCATTCCTCCTGCAATCACAACAATAAACTTATATCCTGCATCAGCGGCTTTACATATCAATCCAGTATAATTACCTGTTTTTCCAGATTGTACATGTCCTACTACCATTCCATGAATATTAAAATTATCTACTTGAGGATTCTCTATGGAATTCATGACGACATCTGTATCTTCATCAAGTGTTTTAACAACATCTGGAGGTAGATTTCGACTAATAAATTTTTTATATCGATTCCAAAAAAACAATGTATTTCTTTGTTTTTCAATTCCTGTCCACCATGTTTTATCAATTCTATAACTCTGATTCCCATTTAGTAATATTCCAGGGCTTAATTTTACATCAAACTCTTCCTCCAACTCCTTTTTCATTCGTCGCCAATCTTCATCTATAAGTTGTTGATGTAAAATAACTCCTAAAAGACTTCCCATCATCTCGTAACCTATTGTATCCAAATTTTTTCGAAATTCATCACTTACTGAATTAATATCATCTTCTGACAATGGCATTACTTTTTTCTTTAAAATTTCAGAAATATGATCCTTTATACGAGCGTAAGTTGTTATATTATTCATTCAATATATATTTTAAATCTCTAAAAACTTCCGTTTTTAAAAGATTATTAATAAATTCTTGTGTTAGTCCTTTTTCTTTTAATTTATTAGCAATTATCGTGATCTCTTCAGGCCGCAAAATGTTCTTTTGATCTATTTGAAAAGGATCTGTTTGCATCCTAGCCTGAATCGCATCTAACGGGAGATAGGTTTGAACTGCTTTTAGATAAAACAAAAAGCGTTCTTTTTGTGATTGGTCTAAGGATTCAAAAAGCTCCATAAACAAAGGATGTTCTTCATTTATGGAAAATCTAATTTTTTCATTCACCGGTATTATTTGCCAAAATCGAGTAATGGTTTTATCTTCTAATTTTCTTCCTCTAGATTTATATGTTCTCGATCCTTTTTCTAGGACAGGTTTAATAATTCGTTTTAACTCATTTTTAATAACATCAGATGGTTTGGCTCTAGATTTTTTCACATCAATCCCCCAATGCTCATCCATTGAATTTGGTATTTCTATTTTAATTCTAATGAGTTTATGTCCGTCAGAAATTCTATGAAGTCCCCACCAAGTTCCATAAATTATAATTCTATGTTCCCTATATAAATAAAACCCTTGAGTCTTCAAATAGCCCTCTTCTGTTCCATAAAGTTCATATTCATCTCTATTTAACTTAGAATGATGTGGCAAAATAAAGGGTTGAACAGTAAATGAATGTTCATTTATTTTTATTTTTTCTTCTGATAAATTTTGAGTTGCTAAATGATTTTCATTGAAAGGATTAAATGCTTTAATAGGATTATTATTCAAACTCATTTCGACTTTTCTATTATATATACTTCCTTCAATAAACTTATGAAACACTAATGCTATATGATTTCTGACTTTAAATAATGCATTAGAAAAAGCACTTCGTTCTATTTTATCGATTTCTTCCAATAAAACTAAAGTCCCCGCACTTTTATCTCTAATTTCATTGAAATATGCAACACTCTCAAAATCACTAATAGTCTTTAAAAGCCATTCTCCTTTATCAACAATAAAATCTAAATCCCATTGATAACCATTAATCTCTCCGTCTTTCTTACTTACAACAGTAAGTTTTTTACATTGAGAAAAGGAGGCTGTTTTTAACCCTAATCCAAACTTCCCTAAATCCTTAGAATCTCTTATATCATTAGGTCCTCTACTAGATAGTCGCATTGCCTCGATTAATTCTTCTTTATTCATTCCCCAACCATCATCTATAATAGCAATTATAGGTGTGGGGTTAACTAAAGCATATATTTCAATTTTTTTTGCATTTGCTGAAATAGAATTATCTATTATATCAGCAATAGCAATCTCTGGAGTATATCCAATTTCTCTAAATGAATTAATAAAATTCTTTAAATTTGGGGATACTTCTATGAATAATTCATTCATAATTAACACTTAACATTTTAAAGCGATATCACTTATTTCAATAAATAAAATACAATACGCATAAGGAATTATAATTTTTTAAAACTATGATTTTAAATTATATAAAACAATACAGATAAACTTTTAAAATAGCACTATTTTAAAAAACAAATAGCTAACTATAGTATGTTGTTTGAATATTTAATTAAACATATTTTTTGTTAAAAATTATTAGTTGATTTTTTTTAATTAAAAGGAACTAGTATAAAAAAAAACTTTTTAGCAAAAAAACAATGTTGAGCACATATAATATTAAAACTTTCAAACCTTTTATAGAAAATACTGTAAGCCTGAATCAAATAAAGCAAGCCCTTGATTTTGCTTATAGCATGGTTTATGCTGATGGTCATCACAGAGCATACCGATCAGGTGGAAGTATAACCCGTAAAAAAGGTGAACAGTACTGCAATACCTTTCAAGGAAAACTAGCTGAAATAGTCCTATATGATTTTCTGCGCATAAACTATAGTGATATAAAAGTGAGTGAACCTGATTTTTATATCATGGGGAAAGGTCTTTGGGACGACACTGATCTAAAGATAAATGACAAATTCAATGTCAGTATTAAATCCATGGCTTTTTTTAGTAATCTGCTTTTACTAGAAACTAAAGACTGG
This sequence comes from Myroides injenensis M09-0166, assembly GCF_000246945.1. GTDB lineage: Bacteria > Bacteroidota > Bacteroidia > Flavobacteriales > Flavobacteriaceae > Flavobacterium > Flavobacterium injenense. The sequence goes on along the minus strand of NZ_BAEX01000005.1, from coordinate 29,451 downwards.
GATCAACAGGGCGCTTATATACCTAATCTCTCTACCGATAATAATGGGTTATATGATTATTTTATTATTGTCAGATTAAAAGAGGATATTAAACAGTTATTTAGACATCAAAAGCTGTTTTATAGTGATGAAAACATAGATAAAGATAAAATTAAGAGAATTATTCTATCTAAAAAATGGTATTTTGATGTTCCTGGTTGTGCTAGTTTAAAGACCATAATTCATCTTATTAAAAATAAAAATATACTAGCCAAAGGAGCTCTATTAAATAATAGTGTAACGATGGACGCTGAGAATTACTTTTGTGAGGTTTCTAAATTACGTCCATTAGAAGAAATGATAGCGCAAATAAAAAAAGCCCCATAAATGCTTTACTTTATGGGACCTGTGTTTATTTCTTCTTTTTTGTATTAACTTCTAAGACTTCTTTGATCTTACTGGCTAACCTTTCAATTATTGGAACACTAACTGAATTTCCAGCCTGTTTATATAACTGACCATTTGAAATCTCAGGAAACTTATAGGTTTTAGGAAAACCCTGGAAATTAAAACATTCTCTTGGGGTTAGTTTTCTAAATCCTTCTTTAGTTTTTATAAGGGGCACATTGTGACCTCCTGTTCCCATATTTGCTGTTAAGGTAGGACAAACATTAGATTTATTCTCTCTTACATACTGTCTTCTGAATTGATAAACCGTATCTTTTGAAACCATAGTTTCCTCAAGCATATTATACATATACTTATCTTGTCTATAGTAGTATTTTTCATCAACACTACCCTTTTCTAGCATATCATGAATAGTCTTAGTTAGTTCTTCCTCCTCAGGAAAAACAAACTGTTTCTCTGCATCAGGAAACAAAGACAAATCAAAAGCCACCATGAAAATACGTTCTCTATTGTGAGGTATATTTCCATAACTCTTAGTATTTAGCACTTGGGCTTGGAAAGAATAATTACGCTCTCTTAAGGAGTTTTCTATTACTTTAAAGGTATTTCCCTTGTCATGGGTTTTTAAGTTCTTTACATTCTCTAAAAACACCACTTTAGGGCGTATGGTATCTACAAACTCAAGTATCCTAAAAAAATGATTTCCTCTGTGATCATCAAATCCCTTTCTATACCCTGCCACAGAAAATGGCTGACATGGAAATCCTGCTGCTAAAACATCAATACTACTTAACTTTTTTAAGTCAATTGCAAAAACATCGCCTTGAATTAAATCATGTTTAAAGTTCTTTTTATAAGTCGTACAAGCATTTTTATCAAACTCATTAGCCCAAGATACTGTATAACCGCTATTTATAAAACCTAAACAGATTCCACCAACACCAGCATACAAGCTACCTACTGTCAATTTATCTTTCATTTTTAAAATCTCCATAGCTTGCGAAATTAAAGTTATTTCAAATAATAACAAAGGCTTATTTGAAAGTAATAAGTTATAGTTTTGCTAACTATAGTGTGTAGAATTATCTATTTGTTTTTTATACGTTTGTTTCTATGAACAGTGAAATATTAAATAATTTCGGTCAAATAATTCAAAGACACAGAAAGAATCTTAAAATCTCTCAAGAGGAACTAGCCTTTAGAGCAGGGCTTCATAGAACCTACATCGGAATGATTGAAAGAGGTGAAAAAAACATTACCTTACTTAATATTCACAAACTTGCCTCAGCATTACAAATACCAGTATCTAAATTATTTGAATAAAAACTTTTCACGTAACGGATAGTTATATTTTTCGTAAAAAATGATAGATGAAAGTACAAACCAATACTCGTTTCAAATGACAAAGCTTGAACTTAGTAGATATAATGACTTTCTTTTTACAATTAATATGTTGTCATATAAAAAGGAAATATCACAAATTTATCGTGGTGATTCATTGGAAAATTTATGTAAAAAATTAAATATTGATTATCAACAAGAGAGTACAGATACAGATTTAGTTTGCGAAAGGCTTTTTATGGTTGGAGAAAAAGCTAAAAGATATTACATTGATGATAACAGCTTTAAAATTAACGATTACGAAGATGTTGTATTTGAAAAGATCATTAAGTATTTTAATGATTCGATAAAAAATAAGCACAAGAATATAAAAAAATTTTTTGATAGAAATTCAGCATTGCGAGATTTTTTTATTGACAAAAATAATAAGAGTATTTTTAAAGAAAAGATTAGAAAAGCATCAGAACAGGAAAAATTAGTAATAAGAGATTATTATTTGACTCTACTTCATCAATTAGCTGCAATTAATTACAAAAATAAATCTCATTTTGTATCTACATCTGAAGATTATTTAATAGCTGAAAGTTTTTCAAGGTCAAGAAAAGAAAAATACAGAGTAATTTTACATTGTTGGCAACCAATTAAACACGAAAAACATACAGTTAAAAAATTCAGTTTACCTACTTATACTTTTCATCCTTTTCAATATCAAAAAGAGTATTCTTTATTAGGTGGTATACTTCCGCATTTTATACATATGATTGAATTTTGTTATCTAAATAAGTTTGTTCCTAATCCTAATATTTTTAATCGAGATATTAATGAGTACTCATTTTACTATGGATTAGATATAGATCAAAGCAATTTCTTTTCAGTTTTAGAACTTACAAACTATAAAAAATCAATAACAACAAATGGAAGTATTTATTGGGAAAACATCTCTAACAAGTAACATGCATTTTTATAAAATAACTATTCTCTATTAAGATTAAGATTCAAACTTAATTTTATTTTTTACGGAGGTCTATCATATTAACTTTTTTCATAAATTTAGTCAATTAATTGACTTTTGCGTACAGTTTCGTTAAATGGAAAATTTCCACCACTGATGCTGGGAAAGAGAGTTTTTACATCAATATTAAACTATTTTTATTTTTAAACGAAGCTACGCAACTACATAAGTTTAATGCAGATAAAATTCTCTCCTGTTATAAAAACAGCAAAAATATAACACGTTGTTTTCTGATGTTATAAAAAAACAGAAAAATATAACTTGAATGAGTTTATATGAAATACATCGAGTCACAAGTAGAATTGTTGGCCTTCCTTATAAAATAAATGGTATTTTAGTCATACTCATACTAACCTATTTATAATGCGATTTTTTCTGTTTTTAGATTAAGTAGAAAAGAATTTCATCCTGATTCTATCAGCGAAAAATGACATAAAAAAGAAAACTATTCATTACGGCATATCCACCATCAAAACTGCTTATCTGCTCTCATTAATCTATTAAAATCATTCAGTTAATTTTCCTTTGAATTACTTTTGAAAAATTAATATACATAATCTTACAGACTTTTGAGTGATTGCTTGACGTGAACGATGAGTTCTTCTTTCTTAATTCCGGAAATTGTCCACTCCGTATCTTCCCATTGGGTAATAATATCCTTAGTCTTCCAAAGGTATATAAAAGCATACTTTAATTGTTCTTCATTATATTTCATTATCTCTACTTATCATTAATCAAATCCTGTTTAAACTTTGATAAAGGTCTATCATTAATATTATCTTCATTCAAATCTGTCCCCCACAAAACTCGATTAATTTCATGTTTTTTTAATTTCAACTTTGAAAAACTCGATTGAATATTTTTAATATACGCCTCCTCATAAATCTTTTTCTTCCAAAGAATTTCTGCAACTTCATATTTCTGAGTATTATACAAAAGCTCTAAATCAACAATTTTATTCATATCATCTTTTTTTACATTATTTATCTTGTCAGAAACCTTAATATTAATATGGCTCTTATTAGAATCAACATAAAATTGAGCTTTAGATTTTTGAGTTATTTGAAATACTTTATCGACATTAATATTGAGTTCATGAATTTCATAAAATGGATTTAAATTAGGTATTAATTGATTACTTTTACTTCTATTACATGATGCACAACATGGAATAAAATTAAAAAAAGAAGTCTCTAAAAAAGGATACATTGATTTAGGAAGAACATGATCCAAATCGTAATAGGTTTTATATTTTTTATCTTTTTTTACAGTTAATGTGCCTGCGTAATTACAATAAAAACAAGTTTTTACATTCCATCCTAATTCACTAATAAATTTTGGATACTCGGAATCTCGATAATCATCGTATCGCATTGCCTCAATAATTTTATCTGCAAACGTTTTCAATTCATCAATACTACAACTATTATGATAACATAAGTCAATTATTAAATCCTTATCATCTTTGTTTTTTGACTTAAAGCTAGGCAGGGATTCGAAATTAAAAATTAAATTAAATTCATTAATGTATTTTTTAAATTCAGATGGTTTTAAATTTAGCAGGTTAAAATAGTTTTTTTCAATTAAACAAATATAGTTAACAAAGTTATTTTGATTTTTATTATAAAATTTTTCTCGTAGTACTCTTAAATTAGCTAATGGTTTTACAAAATTTTTCTGTCTCTCACTGAAAAGCTCTTTATTAAACTTTTCCACTCTCCGAGCTAGATCACTATCTATCTTTATCCTTTTCATTTTTTTTTGCTTTAGATTCTAATTCTTTAATTCTTTTCTTTAAAATATCAATCTCAAATTGTGAATCTGCTACTTTCTCAAATAAAAAATTGTCTAAAGATGATCGAATTAATTCATCACCAACTATATCTATTCTGTTATTTAATTCACTAATTTGCTCTTTTTCCACATCAGATTCTACTACATCAATATCATTTATTATTTTATTAATAAACTCTTGTGCATAACTACCAATCACCCCATCATTTAAAAAAAACTCATCATTTAATAAATCATATATATTGGCTGCAAACGAGTTTTTACTTTCAATAGAATCTGGTTTGCATTCCTTCAATCTTAAAATATTTTGAGATGGTATATCAGATAAAATAAAAGGAGAATGTGTAACCATTAATACATTATAATAAATGGACTTGCTAACTTAGTCTGGACAAAGAGTTAAGCATAAAAACTTATCTTTGACTTATGAAAAGAATTAGAAAGACTTACGATGCAGCTTTTAAGAAGCAAGCCGTTGAACTGGCTAAGGAAAGAACAAACAAATCAGAATTAGCTCGTGAACTTGGAATTCGAGCCACCTTGTTATATAAATGGTGTAAAGAAGCTCAAGAGTTTGGAGAAGCTAGTTTTCCCGGTAATGGTAAACAAAAGCTTACACCAGAACAAGAAAGAATAAAAGAGTTAGAAAAGAAGTTAGCAGCTGTTGAATTAGAACATGAAATATTAAAAAAAGCAATCGGCATTTTCTCAAAGACCGGCAAATGATTTACCTGTTCATATTTAATCATGAACATGAATTTCCGATTGGGATTATGTGTAAGGTTTTAGAGGTAAGTAGAAGTGGTTATTATCATTGGAAACGGTCTCCTGTTAATAAAAGAAAACAAGCCAAAGCAGATCTAAAACGAGTTATTACAGAAGTTTACTTCGAGTTTAAACAGCGTTATGGTAGTCCTCGACTTACAATAGAACTGAACGCACGAGGTTATAAAGTGTCTAAGCCAACAGTAGCTAAGTACATGAAAGAGTTAGGATTACGTAGTAAATTAGCTCGACGATATAGAATTACCACAGATTCTGACCACAATTATTTAGTAGTTGATAATATCTTAGATAGAGAATTTACACAAACCAAACCAGGGAAAGCTTGGGTGTCCGATATTACTTATATCGCTGTAAAAGAAGGGTTTATTTATCTAACTACAATAATAGATCTATTCGATAGAAAGGTGATTGGATGGAGTCTGAGTAAAGATATGTCAACGGAAAACACCACTTTAGCAGCCTTTAAAATGGCTAAAAAGAACAGATCTTTTGAAGACAGATTAATTTTCCATTCTGACCAAGGAGTACAATATGCTAACTACAAATTTGCTAACTATTTAGAGTCCTTTAATGTTGTTAGAAGCATGAGTAGGAAGGCTAATTGTTGGGATAACGCCGTAGCGGAAAGCTTCTTTAAATCCCTAAAAGTGGAGATGATTTATGGAAATTTACAACTAAATACAAAGCAAATGGAGGCTAAAGTCTTTGAATATATAGAACTCTGGTACAATAAAAAACGTAGACACTCCTACTTAAACTATCAGACAATCAACGAATTTAATCAAATAATAAATATTAATAAAGCTGCTTAACTAATTGTCCGGATTTCATTAGGATATCCAAAATATCTGTTTGTTTCGTAATATCCTTAATTTTATTTAAAACTTTTATAAGATTAAGGATATAATTTCTCTGATATTCAGGATGTAAATACAACTCCAATTCATCAAAAATTAAATTGATATTTTTATACTTTATCAAGTTAGATCTATCTGCTACAGAAAGTAAATTATAATTATGATATGCAATTGTAAGAATAGAATTAATCATATGTTGCTCACCAGAACTTAATGATGTATATGGGTAAGGTTTAAGTTTATTATTACTGATTAACTCACGTCTTATATTTTCATCATCCTCTTTAGATTTAACAACTTCTATAACATGATTAAATATTGCCAAAGGAATATCTTCAATTTTTTTCCTGTCTTTAAAATAATCTCTTTCTATACTTAATTTGATTTTACAATCACTCTCGTTATCAACTACAATAGAGGTACTGTCAACTTCTATACTATTAAAAATATCTAAACTAAAATAATTTATAGCTTGTTTTAGCTTAAAAGTTATATGGCTCGTGTCTTTATTTATTTCTTTAATATAATCTTCAAACAAATATTCTCTAAATTCTTTACCATTAAATAATTTTTGAATTAATATACATACAAGTTCAATGTTATCTGTAATATTATCGTATTCAAAAGAAATATCTAATAGATGATCTTCTATTTTATTTTTGATATCATGTCTGACTTCATAATAATGCATAAACAAATCCTTAATATAAAATAAATCATCTTCTGTTATATCACTATTGTCATTACTAACTAAATCTAAATGAAGCATTAATTTATCGTATACAATTTCTCTATTTTTAATATCAGGGAGCGAATCTTTGATCTCTAACATACTAGATTCAATTGCTTTTAAAATATTGAAAGCAAAATTAAAAGGTAATTGATCTGAAAATAAAAAATGATACTTCTTATATTTCTTATATGTTTTAGATATTTTATATATCTTTTTAAAGATGTATAGGTACGTAAATGATTTGTAAAGATTAACTTCTTTTAAATCAGCTCTATAAAACACAGTACTATTTTCTCCAACTTCTTCACCAATATATTTCGAAATATTTTGTAAAGAAATTATTTTATTAATATCAATACCTTTAAAAACTAATTTATTAAATTCTTTTTCTGCAAGGTTTAAGCTAAAAAACTGTTGTAATTGACTATAAGTAGATTTACTGTTGTCTATTTTAAGAATCTTATTAATATTAATTTCAAAATTAATATTATGTATGTATATACCTTCAATAATTTCTTTAACCTCTAATACATAAGAATAGAAAACAGCTCTCGACTGCATTAAAAGATACTCTTTGTTGATATCATAATTTCCATAATCCTTAAATGGATTGATTACAATAGGCAATTGATAGGCATCATTTTTATAGAATATTAGATCAATCCATGGCATTAGATTTGAATTCAAACCATAAATTGAATAATTTAAAACATTAGTATAAAAATTAAAGTCTATACTTTTATTTAGGGCAATTTGTAATACATTATCACATTCTTTAAAGACTACTTGTTTCTCATTTAATTCTTTATTTAATATTTTTGATGTAACTAAATCGTCTTTTATTGTTAAGATCTTTATAGCCTCATCTTTAAGAATAATTATTTCAATATTTAAATTTTCTTTCATTACCTCTTCAGCTTTTTTATCTAAATATTCATTAGATATTAGAAGAGTGGCATAGTAAAACAGTTCTAATAAACTACTTTTACCGCTACCATTTTTACCAACAATTGCAGAAAAACTAATATTTTTACCATATAAATTAGATGGTACAGACTGAACATATTCTATACTTGTTAGCTCTTTAGTTTTCTCATCTAAAACGTAAGAGTATTCATTATACAATGAATATATTTGGTTTTTCTTTAATCCTTTTAATAACTTAGAAGAAGTTCCTTCTAATGGACGTATTGCTAATAATTTAAAATCTTTCGGTGTGTTCATTTTTATTTAATTGTATTTACAAATCGCTTCAATTCAGCTTCAATATCTTTCACCAATTTATCTCTTTTACCAGGTTTAATTAAAGCAAAAACATCCTCTTCTGAAAAGTCAAAACAACTGTATTTTTTTGATTCAAAAAGGTTCTTAAAATCATCTTTACTTTTCGCTTTTACATTCCGACCAATACTAAAACCATTAGTATCATTACACACATAGTAAGGAACATTATCCACCTCAAACACAAGAACCGTTATCACTTTATTATCCATGCCATGTGTCAACTTAGTTAGTTGTTCTTTATCAATATCTCCTATTGTACAACCAGTAAAAGAAATATCTATAGTCTCTTTTAACTTCTCATAAAATTCATAGACTGTATGCCATTTTACATGCTTAAATTGGTCTTTAAGAACATGATATTTTGAATCTATATCTTTATACTCTGCTTTCCAAAACGCTTTAGCCTCTTCATAGTAATTCACTGTTCTATCTTTCAAAGACAAGGCTAATTTCACATCATTTAAGAACTCAAACCTTGCTTGTTTATAGTGTTCAATACTTCTTTTAAAATCACTTTCTTCTGACAAACTATTTAAGCACAAATCCAACCACTTAGCAATATCTGAGAGATGATCTTTTTTATTAAGCAATCCTTTCACATCCTCAGGAAACTGTTCAAGAAACTCAGGATCCTTTCCATCTATGGTTAAGTAAATTATGCTCACAACTTTAAGTTTATCATTTGCTGAATCAAGAGCCATCTTATGATAATACCTTGGCAATTGATACTTTAGGTATATATCTTCTTCCTCTAGTTTAGTCTGATCTTTAGCAAATACTTTATTCTCTATTATAATAGCTTGCTTATATTTATTATTAATCAGAATGTCAATGTTGTGTATCTCTCCTCTATTTTGTTCATTAGGATTTACAGTCACATCTTCTAAACTATAGTCAGATATCCCCATTACTTCTAAAAACAACGCTAAAAATATTGTCCCTTGCCCATGTGATCCATTAGGGTCTAATAAAAAAGAAATGAATCGAGAATGTAGATACTTCTCGTCATGCAGTTTGAACATCACTCGAAAAATATTAAACTGATTATAGTTCGACAGATTATATTCATTACTAACCTGGTCTAATTGCTGTAGAAAACAATCTTTATGTTTATCTTGATTCATTTACTTTATTCTTATTAATTATTCTTGCTAGACTCAATAACAACAAAATATATCCCAATGACATGCAGCTTGATTGTTCTCATGAGAATGAGTCAAATGTTAAAATTACAACACACAAACACATCATTAAATACTAGTCTGTATAACAAATAAAGATACTATAAGATAATGTAAGATACCGCAGAAAACATGTGAAGTAACTACTATTTTGAGTAAAAGCAATAAATAACATTTAATTTCAAATTTATTTTATGGTTAAATAGAAAAAAGCAACTTGATATAAAGTATACATCTACTAAATAGTCTTTTTTTTAATTTCTTTACCTCTAGAATAGACGATTTACCATTTCCTCACCAAACTCCCCCATTCCTTCCGATAAATCTGTTAAAAAAATATAGTTGATTTTCCTTTGAATTACTTTGAAAAAAGTGTGATACAAAAACATGCAAAATCTGTGTAAACCCCTATGAATGCTAGGATGTGATTTATTGTATCGCGAGGTATAACATTTTACTTCGGTGAAACGATTAAAAAAAACAGATGAATACGCGCCTATTCTATGATAACGAGTTCCTCCTTTTGCTTGTGTATAGCTTATTATCATTCAAAAATACCAAGGAATAGTAAGGGATTATTAAAAGAGTAGTAAGAGGTTGTATAAGGCGCCCAAATCAGTCAATTTGTTTATAGGGATTACCATCCAATAGATAAAGGATAGTGAAAAGGAAGTAATTTTTGGTTGAGCCATTTTTGTTTACATTTCGGTAACCTTTGAGTATTGAATTATCTTTAGCTTCGCGCCTGTTCCTATCACACAATAACGTTGAATAGATCGATTGCAATAAAAACTAAAAATAGGAAGCAATATGTCAGAAAAAGTAAGTCTCAAAGAAATAGTCAAGGTCTTTACAAAATTAGGGATTATTGGTTTTGGAGGCCCTGCAGCTCATATTGCGATGATGAGAGAGGAAGTAGTTGTAAAAAGAAAATGGATGGATGAACAACACTTTTTAGATCTGCTTGGTGCTACTAATTTAATTCCTGGTCCTAACAGTACAGAAATGGCCATTCACATTGGCTATGATAAAGCGGGTTGGAAAGGTCTTATAATTGCAGGGCTATGTTTTATTCTTCCCGCTGTTTTTCTAACGGGTGTATTGGCTTATTTTTATAAAAATTATGGAGAATTACCACAAGTTCAACCATTTATCTATGGAATTAAACCTGCCATTATTGCTATTATCCTTGGAGCTGTATTTCCACTAGCCAAAAAATCCATTAAATCCTTATTCTTAGCCTTTATAGGACTTATTGTCTTAGTAGCTTCTTTATTTGGGACTAATGAGATCATTTTAATGTTTGGAGCTGGATTTTTAGCTTATGTAGTTTTTTATATTAATACTACAAAGCGAAGTACCTTACAAAGTTTTCTTCCATTACCCTTCTTACTTACTATACAAAATACTCTTTTCACCAATACCAATATGCAGCTATTTTGGATTTTTCTTAAAATAGGGGCTATACTGTACGGTAGTGGCTATGTTCTATTTGTCTTTTTAGATACAGAACTCGTGCAAACAGGTTTACTCACCAAAGAACAACTTATAGATTCTATTGCTGTAGGACAATTCACACCAGGACCTGTTTTCTCTTCCGTTACTTTTATTGGTTTTCAAATTAATGGTTTATCTGGAGCAATTCTTTCAACTGTTGCAATTTTTTTACCATCCTTTATTCTAGTAGCCTTACTAAACCCATTGATGAAAAAACTTCGCAACTCAAAAGGATTATCTGTCTTTTTAGATGCGGTGAATGTTGCCTCTGTCGCCTTGATTGTCGCTGTTTGTATAACGATGACACGAGATGTATTGCTGAACTGGCAAACCCTTGTTATTACCCTACTTAGTGGCATACTCGTTTTTAAATTTAAAAAAGTAAATAGTGCTTTTATTGTTTTAGTAGGAGCTTTGTTGGGTTATATCCTCTTTTAATTGTTCGCTTTTCTTGTATTTATTTAGACTTTATTACCGACATATCTTCCTTGTCATGTTCAACCCAAATCAAACGAGATACATCATAACCAATTTCATTAGCTAGTGTCAAGTATTGTTCTTTAATAGCTTCGGGGATACTTTTTTCTCGAGATAAAATCCATAAATAATCAAGATCTTTTCCTGCTATTAGAGCATACCTATAATCTGAATCTAATGCAATGACATTATAACCCGAATAAAAAGGCCCGAAAAAGCTAACCTTAAGTGCCCCTACATTTTGCTGTGCTCTAAATTTAGCTATTCCTTCTGCTTGTTTCCATTCTTTGGTTTTAACATTAAAACCTCGATTTAAAACCTTGACATTTCCGTTCTCGTCCAAGCTATAGTAAGCTGTGGTATTAGTTAAGTCTTTTTCAAAATAAAAATCAAATCGAGCAATTTCATACCAAATTCCCAAATAACGATTTACATCAAAATTTTCAACGGGTTTAGCTTTTTCTGGTATTGTACTTGCATTACATGACACAAACAAAAAAGATAAAATAGTAAAAAAACTTATTCGATAAAACACTTGTAAATTCATAAAATATTAGTTTATCTCAAAAATAAAAAAATAAATAATGAATTGATTTATTCTAGTGATTAATTTAATAGAAACGACTTTACACCATTTAAAAACAACTATATTTTATCACTTTGTATAATATTTCTTTTTCATCCATAAACTCACTCGTACAAGTAGAATCAGTACAGGAACTTCAACCAAAGGTCCGATAACTCCTACAAAAGCTTGGGGCGAGTGAATTCCGAATACGGCAATAGCAACAGCGATAGCCAGTTCAAAATTATTGCCTGCTGCAGTAAAAGAAATAGCCACATTTTTATCATAATCTACCTGCATGGATTTATTTAAGAAGAAACTAACAAAGAACATCAAAACAAAATAAACAACAAGCGGAATAGCAACTTTGATAACTTGCATTGGCAATTGTACAATCTGCTCTCCTTTTAAGCTAAACATAAGCACAATGGTAAAGAGTAAAGCATATAAAGTAAAGGGTGAAATAAAAGGGATAAACTTGCGGGTAAACCAAGCTTCTCCTTTTATTCTAATGAGATACTTATGACTTAAAAAACCTGCTAAAAATGGGATTCCTAAATAAATAAGCACACTCTGTACAACATCGCTCATCTTAATTGAAATAGCATAATCAGCAAATCCAAAATAAGAAGGTAATACGTTGATAAAAAGCCAAACAAAGAAGCTATAAAACAGCACTTGGAAAACACTATTTAATGCAATCAGTAAGGCTGCATATTCTCGATTACCTTTTGCTAAATCATTCCATACAATCACCATGGCAATACATCTGGCTAAACCAATAAGGATCAACCCTACCATATAATCAGGTTCATCACGCATGAAAATAATAGCCAGAACAAACATTAAAACAGGTCCTACAATCCAGTTTAAGAAAAGAGATAAACCTAAGACTTTTTTATCCCTAAAAGCCAGTGGTAATAGATTATAATCAACCTTAGCCAGTGGAGGATACATCATGATGATTAGTCCTATAGCCAACGGAATATTGGTCGTTCCAATGGATAGTTTATCCATCACATTAGAAACACTTGGAAATACATTTCCTAAGAGAACACCAATCCCCATAGCCAAGAAAATCCAAAGGGTTAAGTATCGATCTAAAAATTTCATTCTAACTTGCATGACTTATTTTTTAATTTGTGATACGATGTAAAACATTTCACTTGCAATTTCAAAGCTTCGATTAAAATATCCTACTTGCTGGTTTTCCGTTCCATCAAATACCTTCGGATCCTCAAATGTAATAGGGATTCTGCGCTCAGCACCTGCTATAAAAGGACAACCTCCATCCGCCTGTGAACAAGTCATTACCGCTGCAAAATCGCTACTTGGATTAAAAACTGCATCGTACTTCTTAGAAAAACCAATAATAGGAATTTCATTATCACCATACTTTATCGCATAAATAGGATTCTCTCCTTCCGAAATTTTAAATACGTTAAATCCCTGTTCTTTTAAAACTGTAACAACCATGGGATACATCGCTGTTTGTTCAGTCCCTCCTGAATAACAAATAACATCTGGAATACCATAATAAGTAGCGGCTACTTGCATCCAAATCTGAGCCAAATGACTTCTTCTTGAATTATGTGTACAGATAAAATTGATTCGAATTGGAGATTTTGAATCAACCTTCGCTTGAATATAAGCCACTAAAGGAGTCAAAACTTCTTTTCTACTAGCGCTTATCTCTTGTGATTCAAGCATAGCGCTAATTGTAGTTGATACTGTTTTATACATCTTTTACTTTTTTAAGATTAACAACATCCAGAATTAGGATCGCAACAACTAGTTTGAGCTTCTTGATTACTTGGGATAATTCCACAAGCATCTTCAGCTAAACAAGCAGTCAATGTGTTTTTTAATAAAAAGTGAGTTCCATTAAATGCTAGGAAGTACTTTCCTATTGTTTCTTTACCTTGAACTTCTACTTCGATCTCCCCATCAACAATACCTAATTTTGTTTCTGACAACCTGATAATGTTTAATAATTTACCCGCTTTTAAACGGTGCTGATAATCATCTGCATTCCATAATTGAAAGCTTACTTTTACCTCTTCTCTAATTGTTCCCCCACAGTCAATAAACTTTTTTGTTACTTGACCTACTTCCGTTACATGGAAGTGTTCGGCTACAAACGTTCCATCTTCAAATTGGAAATCTACTCGATCTAATTTTTCTAAAACGGCTTTTACTTCTGATAATTTCATATTTTATTTGTTTTAAATTTATTTAATAATCGTAATATTACGATGATAATAATTAAAAAATATTAACAGCAATCGTTTGATGCTATTTTTTGAGCGAAGAACAATTCAAACTCCTTGAAAAATTCATTCCAAACTGCATCGTCAATACAATAACAAACGGATTTACCATCAATTGTTCCTTTGATAAGTCCACTATTCTTAAGCTCTTTTAAGTGCTGTGAAATAGTCGCTTGAGCCAATCCAAGTTCTTCCACCAAATCATTGCAAATACAAGCATCTTGATTGATAATATACTGAAGAATGGCAAGTCTTGCAGGATGCCCTAAAACCTTAAACATAAGCGATAATCTATTCTTTTTATCACTAAATAATTCTGATTTTGTTACTCCCATTGTTTTATATCTAATTATATATCGCAATATTACGATGAATATTTAAACTGTGCAAGTTTAATTAATATTGATAGCAAATACGATAATAAATTATTCTGTAATGTGATTAGACTTCATAAACTTTGAAAAGAAAATACTCACTTCATACAATAAAACTAATGGTATAACCAAAATAACTTGACTCAATACATCTGGAGGTGTAATAATTGCTGATGCAACTAAAATCAAAACATAAGCATATCTGCGATAACCTTTGAGTGTATCTGTTGATAAAATTCCCATCTTGTATAATACTAGAATGACAACTGGCAAAACAAACACAATACCTGATGCTAGTATGGTGGTTCTAACAAGAGAAATATATGAGGTAAGATCGATTTGATTGGCAACAATACTACTAATCTCTATATTCATAAAAAAATGAATAGATAAAGGAACTATAATAAAATATCCAAACAAGACACCTATAAAAAATAAAAGACTTGTGATTGTTACAAATACAATACTGTATCTTGTCTTACTATTATATAATTTAGGTTGTACAAGTTTCCAAATTTGATACAAAATCCAAGGAAATGAAGCTATTAGTCCAAAGGTAAAACTAGTCCAAATCATAATCATTAACTGACCATCCATTTTTCGATTTTGAATATCAAAATCAATCCCTTCCATATACAATGATGAACTCAAATTAAAAAAATCTATCAAAGAACGATGCCAAATATAAATAGGAAAATTAGGGTTCTGAGGAGCAAATAATATTTGCTCAAAAATAAAATTAGTATATAAAAACGCTATGCTACTACATAAAACAATTCCAATAAAACACTTGATTAAAAAACTTCTTAAAAGTCCAACAAAATTTAAAAATGTCTTTTTCTTAATATCTATATCCATATCTTATTATAAGATGCTAAACTACTGCTATTTTAATTATTTAATATCCAAATTAGGGCTTAGTTTTTAGTTGCTCTACATATGGTTGTATGCGCTTGATTTAGCTCATCCACATAGTTCCACTCTAAAGCTTTATTTTCATTTTCTGCAAAAATAGTAGTTAACTTATTTGTATAGGGAGAAATATCAGAGACATACTATTCTACAAACCAAAACGTTATCCTTACTGACTAATTCATCTAGATCAGTGTTAATATTATCAGTACATGGTGATTATTTTACTAAATTCAAGAGACAAATGATATATGATTAAGCAAACTATTATAGTTCGAAAAAAAAACATACTTAAAAAAATTCTGAATAAGATTTCTCTTGTAGTGCTTTTTTACCTACTTAGTGATATATCTTTGATTTTTTACTTCAATAATTTTTCTTTTAAAAAACCTATAAATCTAGTTCTCCTTATTTACTAGTTGTCTTTTAAAAAGAGAAAGTCCTTGGGCTTTCTCTTTTTTCTATTTAATTACAATTTAAATTTCGTCTATAAAGTAACGTAAACTCCGCTTATTACCAAAAATATTATATCTGCTTTTTGTCTTTACCTCCAAACAGACCTTAATGAAGATAACTGTTTTTACTTTATCTGGTTATTCCCTTTCTCCTGGATAGGATTATTTCCTTGAACAAGTAAAATGGTATCTGCCTTTAATCGAGTTTTTAACCAATTATTAAGTAGCTTACCATCTACTGCCTTTGTTTTTTCTTTTTGATTAAAAAGAACTAACCAATTCATTGTAATACTATCAGTCTTTATATATCGCTCTACTTTGCCAATGGAGACTTCTTCTATATTAGGAAAAAGTACATTAATTTCATTTATTAAATTAGGTTCATCCACTTTATACTTAGACAGTTCTTTTTTTAAGTCATTGATTATAATATCTTTCTCTGCATATGATCGATCTTGCTTACTGAGTTCATTTAAAATTTCTGATTTAATATCCTTTTCATCTTGTTTAAATGTCAGCTCTACATTGTCTAGACCTCTTTCCTTTAATAACCTGTTGTAGAGTAAAATATTTTCTTCAGTCAATTTCTTATCCAAAAAAGCAAGTTCTACTTTTTTGGGCTTAGTATTATAATTAATCTTTTTATAAATCACAGTATACCCTCTATCATTAAACTCAGAGTTAATGAACTCCTCAACAGTTTTTGTGAATTTCTTTTCTTCGAATAACGTATAAGCCAAGTAGAAACTAGGTACAATCATAACAATAATCAACATACTAATACCATATCTTATACGTCTTTCTTTCTGGGTATCTAAAGTAGATGATGTTGGATATTTCAAGTACTTAATAACAAAAAAAGTAGCAATACAAATAAAGAAGCAGTTAATAGTATATAGGTAAAAAGCTCCCAAAAAGTAACTTATATTAAATGTAGCTAACCCATATCCTGCTGTACATAAAGGGGGCATTAATGCAGTAGCAATAGCAACTCCTGGTATAGGATTCCCTTTTTCAACCCTAGTAATAGAGATAACACCAACAAGACCTCCAAAAAAAGCAATCAAAACATCATAAATTGTTGGAGAAGTACGAGCTAATAACTCAGATTGAACATCCTTAAAAGGACTAACGTAGAAATAAATAGCAGAAACTAATAAACTAACAATAGTAGCAATGATTAAATTCTTTATTGCGATTTTTAGCAATAAAAAATTATAAGTCCCTAAGGCAAAGCCTGCACCTACAATTGGTCCCATCAATGGAGAAATTAACATGGCACCTATAATTACTGCTGTTGAATTTACATTTAATCCAACAGATGCAATGATAATGGCACAGCTAAAATCCATAGATTAGCTCCTTTAAAGGCAATATTAGCTCTAATGTTTTCTAAAACTTTTTCCCCTTTCTCTTCCCCTTTATGGAGATTGATGTAATCAAAAAACTTATTTGTCATCTACTATTATTTTTAATGTTATTGCTTTGCCCTACTCAAAACATAGTAACCTATCACACCTCCAAAGATAGAAGCTACAAAAATACCTATCTTGGCTTGCGTTATATATTCCTCGCTTGTAAAGGCTAATGAAGTTACAAATAAAGACATGGTAAAACCAATAGCTGCAAGAAGGCTCAGTCCAAAAAGAGTTTTAATATTCATCCCCTTAGGAAAAGGAGCTACTTTTAATTTTACCAAAACAACCGTAAAACCTACTACTCCTATTACCTTTCCGACCAATAAACCAAGTGCTACACCTAGAGCTACATTTGTACTAAACAAATGATCAAGATCAATGGCTAAAGATACACCAGCATTGGCTAAGGCGAAAATAGGAATAATTAAAAAAGTAACCATAGGATGCATCATATGCTCTAAACGCTGTAAAGGCGGTATTGCACAAGCGGTGCTTTTTTCTATCTCTTCTAAAATATGCAATTGTTCATTAGTCAAGATAGGTTTAGTATTATCGGGATCTATTGCCTTGAACTTATCTAAAAGTCCTTGTATCTTTTCACTAAATACTTTTTCACTAATTCTAACATTAGCAGGAATTGTAAACGCTGCTAAAACTGCAGCAATAGTGGCGTGGACACCTGATAATAAAAACGCTGTCCATACCCCTCCTATTCCTAAGATAGCGTAAAACAATATATTTCTAACTCCTATTCTATTACCTAAATACATAACAACTAAAATGGAAGCTCCCAATAATAGATGCAAAGTTGAAATCTCAGAAGTATAAAAGAAAGCTATAACAAGTACAGCCCCTAAATCATCAACGATAGCTAATGCCGTTAGAAACACTTTTAATGTTAAAGGTATTCTACTTCCTAATAAATAAAGAACCCCCAAAGCAAATGCAATATCGGTTGCCATAGGAATTCCCCAACCATTAGACATCTCTCCGTTTGGATTTAAGGCCAAGTAAATAACTGCAGGAACAACCATACCTCCTAATGCCGCTCCAATAGGCAACATTGCCTTTCTAGGATTAGATAACTCTCCCGCTACAATTTCTCTTTTCAGTTCTAGACCCACCACAAAAAAGAAAATAGCCATCAATCCATCATTAATCCAATGATGTAAACTATATTCAAAAAAACTATTTCCTGCCCATTGAAAACCAAACTTATATTCCAAAATATGATGATAATGTTCTTTTAACGAGGAATTAGCTAATACAAGTGCAATAATTACACTTATCCCTAATACTATACCACCTGACTTCTCTTGTTTAATAAATCGTTGTATAGGTGATACCATCCTCTCTATAGGGGTCTGATTTAAATGGCTCATAAAAATAATTCTACTTTTTTAATGTTATAAATAGTTTACAAGTCAAAAATAGAAAATTAATTTTGCTGGCTACTATACAATATTTATTTATATGAATTGTAAATCATATTTAACTTTTATAACATTTTTGTTGCAATTATATTAATATTCATACAAACCTAAATCCCCTCTAAATAGTATAGGCAAAGACTAATCAATTTAACATAGAGATTCTAGTATAATTAAATAATTCTATCAGGACAGCTTTTATTTTTTTAGGATTTATCTTTAAAATAAACAAACCTTTTTATTTTCTATCTAGAAAGCATATAAATGAAAGCAACAAAAGTAAACTTAATTCAAAAACCACTTGAAAATAAATATCAAGTGGTTTTAAAAAAGAAGCAACAAATTATTAATAAAGTTTTTTATTTTGGTAAATGAATTAATAATATTAAAAATTTGATCTTTTATTTATTTTTGATTCAAGTCTAGTATACAACTTTTTACTTGTTCAACTAATTGTTTTTTTAAACAAATGTAATTAGTATTAACTTTAGAAAGTTTTTAAACCAATTCAACTTCATAATGCCAGTAATATTTAAATAATATTTTAGTTCTGATCCTGAATTAAACGCAGTAATATGGGGTCATCTTTTATTTCTTTTTCTCAAGTCATATTTAATACTGCATTACTGCCTTACAAAGGTTGCTTTTATTGATTAACTATGTGTTATATAAAAAACATAAGAGATTACAAAATTCACACATCTTATTTGCTAACTTTCTATTGCCTTGAGTTTGTTAAAAAGTAGTCCAATCTGAATTGATCTCATAATCTAAAATGGGATCTACATCATTTTGCACATTAAATTTACCATAAAAACAAGCTAAATCTGAAACAAGAATTTGACGTGTAATTTCTATAAGTTGCATATTAAAACCATCTAGTTGTAAGACAAATTGAAAGCTTATAACTCGAGCTATCATTTTACCTATAAGTATTAAATTACGTTGTTTTAATGTATTATCAATATTTAAATCTAATTGAGAGACAAAATATTCAGCACTAAAACTTGTGCGTTCATACAACTTTAAAAAATCATATAGATTCGTTTCTTTAGCTTGTCTCATCAATTTTAGTATACCCTCCGCAATTTGGGTATACAACATTTCGTTTGATCCTTCAAAAATTTGAAAAGGTCTACTATCTACTAAAGATCTTCCAGCAATATGGTCTAATCGATATCCATTAGCCCCAGCTAATTGTAAACT
Source organism: Myroides injenensis M09-0166 (assembly GCF_000246945.1). Classification (GTDB taxonomy): domain Bacteria; phylum Bacteroidota; class Bacteroidia; order Flavobacteriales; family Flavobacteriaceae; genus Flavobacterium; species Flavobacterium injenense. Next base: position 9,472 of record NZ_BAEX01000005.1, on the reverse strand, counting down.
AATTTGGGCTGATTCTTGCATTAAATCTGTAACTAATGCTTTTAGTACATTAGCCTCAATACTCATCGAAGCTACGTTTTTGTCAATTCCACTTGTATTAGTGCTAAAAAGACACATACCAGAACATAATGTGTAAGCGGCTTGGATTTTTGCAATTTGATTTTTAACCGAATCAATAGCCAACAAAGGTGTGCCCCCGACTAGCCTTTCTTGGCAATGTGTTAAGGACTCATCTAAAAGCCTTTTAATAAAACCTAATCCCATACCTGGGAATTGAAGCCTGCTGCGATGAAGCGTATCAAGCATTAATTTAATACCTGTTGTTTCATTAAGTAATTTTTGCTCCTTAGCAACAACTATATCAATTTCATTAATACCATAAGCAATAGCATATAAACCCAAGTTATTATAACGATGAACCATAGGAATATGTTGATGTTCTTTGCTGTTTTCAGAAACAAAAAAATCAATATCTCTTGCTAATTCTCCATTTGGCTTACTCTCTCTAGCCGCTACAATCCAAAAATCGGCTATACCACTTAACCCTTGCCAATGTTTTTGTCCTTTAATATGATACATATTTTGCTTTTGCTCAAAAGCTGTTTTCATATTCAAAGCGTCGCTCCCATGTGCTTTTTCAGTGATCATTAATCCCCCCATTGCTTTATTTTCTATAAACTCTTTAAACACTTTTTGCTGAACGCCAATCTGTCCATATTTAGCCAAAGGTTCTAAAAAAAGAGCAATATTTATCCCAAACATCAACGAAAGAGGTAAGGATTCATAAGAAGCTGCTGAGAGAATTTGCAGGCATTCCTTTACTTTTATCCCCCTACCTCCATACCTGTGAGGGATAGCTACAGATAAGGGAGTTAGATCCATAATTTCATCCACTAATTCAGCTGGAAAATCACGGGTAAGTCCCAAAGCATTATAATTATATTTTTCTCGAAACAGATATTTTAATCGCCTCTTAAATTCTTCAATATAAATATTAAAATCAATATCTTCTACTAATGCATTCATCTCTATTATCTTTTACAAATTAAAACTTCTTGATTGTCGCAGAATTTATAACCTTGGCATAGCAATAATATTTGCTGGAATTTAATTTTTATCAATAATAAAAAAACCACCTGACGACAACAAATATCAAGTGGCTTTTAAAGAAGCAACAAATTATTAATTAAGTTTTATTTATTTCGGTTAAGAATTAAAATTTGATATTCTGTTTACTTCCAATTAAAGTCTAGTACGCATCTTTTTACCAGTTTCACTGATTGCTTTTTCTGTACAGGCTTGTGCCTTAGTATTACATTCTACAGCTTTTTCAACCAATCCATCCTCATAATGTTTTGCAGCATCTAAATGATATTTTACAGCTGATTCTAAATGACCAGCCGCTTCACGATGATTCTTGATTTCATTTTGTGAACTACTAGCTAAGGCTTTGCTTTTTTCATCTTTCTTGTCCATATGTCTTGTGTTTTATTTTGTAGTTTAATTACTACAACACAAAGATGGAAATTATTGATTATAAAAGCATTACACAATAATCATTATCTATTATATCATTCACACATCTTCGCGATTTATCCTTTTCTTATCTTTGAGCTTTTTAAAAAAAGTTGGGGTCAAACCCGTGACTTTTTTAAATTGAGCAGATAAATGTGCTACACTACTATAGTTAAGCTTATAGGCAATCTCAGATAAATTTAATTCATCATAAATCAGAAGTTCTTTCACTCTTTCAATTTTGTGAACAATACCAAATTGTTCTATTGTAGTACCTATAGATTCAGAAAATATATTAGCCAGATAAGTGTAGTCATAATTTAACTGTTTACTTATGTAATCTGATTTTTTTATTTTTAAAACCTCTATATCACCATACACCATTTCAATTACTACTTTTTTAATTTTCTCAATCAAAATAGCTCGTTTACTCTCCATGAGTTCTAATCCTGTTTGAAGTAAAGCCATTTTTAATTGCGTAAACTCTTCATTGGTCAGTTCTTGTTTTAATTCTACTTCACCAAGATCCACACTGCCATAAATGATTCCGAGTTTATCCAGCTCCATCTTCACTATCATCTTACAGCGAAAACTCACCATGTATTTTATGAAAATCTTCATACTTAAGAACTTTTATCTAAAGGTAACCTAAAGAATTGATTAACTGATGTTAATAGTCAAAAAAAGCGAATTGATATATAACCTATAAAACAAAGAGGAAAATCTATATAGATCTTCCTCTTCTAGCAAAACGCTGTTTAGTTAAATCTCCAGCAGAGATTCCCTAAAAAAATATTGATAAAAACCAAGCAAGGTAAGGATATCGAAAAAAATTACTTTTGGGCATTCAATACCAACGTCTGTTTTCTTACCCCGCTTTTTATTCAACATTCATTTAACCCAATCATGAAATTATTATTCTATTTTGATAAATGGTTGTGGTCAATTTTTGAACTGTATTCCACCACCTTATTCGTGCTATCTAGTGCTTTTACATTGCACTCAATAGCTTTATCAATATCTCCATTTTCAAAATACCTAGCTGCATCAAAGTGATACTTTACAGCTAATTCTAAATGATTGACCGCTAAATTGTGATTTAGGATCTTCTGTTCCAAAATCTTTTGATCACTTTGAGTTTTTATATCCATATTTATTACCTTCAATAACTATATTTGCATTACTTAAAGGTATAATTTACTTATCGAAAAAGCATTATATAACAATTGATATAAATTATATATTTCACACATTAAAACATACTGTTAATAACTTCCGAAAAGAAAAAAACTTTTTATATATTAAAATACCCTATCTGTAGACTATCGAATTAGGTCTCACTTTTTAATTGATTAAGCAAACCAGTTATATTACATAAGGCACATGCCTTATGTAATGATATTAAATTACAACATCCTTATTTCAATTGTAGTAAAATCTAAAATTAGATTTAGGTCAATGTAGTTTGAACAAACCAAATTTTAATCCAGACATCCAGATTTTAAGAAATAAAGTGCACCCTAAAGTGCACTTACAGTTATATTAAATTGTTTTATAACAAAATAATTACACTTTACTCTGTTTTTCATATTTATTGATTAAATCAATCACTTCTGAGCGCTTTTTATTCATTTTTTTCTCAAGACGATTTAATAAATCATTCTCCTTTCCCACCTCATACTTCAAATCAACGTCTGTCAATTGCGAAAATTGCTCTTTTAACTTTTTTGACGATTCATCCCAATTTGAAATTTTAACTACTTCCAATCTTTGATTATTATTCATAATAAAGAATTTTATTATAGCTTAATTGCTATTTAGTAAATGTAGCGTTTATAAACTCCTTAGTTTTATATAATAAAAAATAATGTTTATATAATAAAGCTATTTTACAAATTCTATCACTTAATTTTTTTTATAATAAAAACTACCTAAATTTAATCACTATATTGCGTATGTTATTTATAATTAAGATTTTACATCTTGTGTAAATAATACAATTCTAAACTGAATTATTGAAAATAATATCCGATATAACTTATGGCTACTAACCAAGATCAAAATCACCCCCCAATTGAAATTTGAAACTAAAAATAATACAGTTAATAAATTAATTACAGTAGCTTATTTTATTACTATAAAATATAGTCCAGATTATTTTTTGACTATGTTTAAAAAATTATACAACAAAGATCAATTATATCTTATTTATATCGATCATACTTGCTCTTTAGAGGTAAAAAATAGGATTCAAACCTACGTTGTGCATTTATCAAATGTATACATATTAGATAGTTTCTATCTACAAACAGATAGTTATAATAAATACAAAATTCAATTAAATGCGATGCAATATTTATTAAATGTCAGCGCTAAATGGGACTATTACATCAATTTAACTGATGACCATTACCCCTTAAAATCTCAATATAGAATTTGTGAATACTTAAGTAATAATAAAGAGCATAATTATTTTATCTATTATGATAAAAGCAAGTATAATCTAGATACTTATAATAGTAATAAACATAACTATAGTGGCTTAATTGCACTAAAAGACGCTAGTTTTAGTGAAAATACAATCATACCGTATATGGGTAATACATGGTTAATACTAACACGAGATTCATGTGCTTTTCTCTCTTACAGTAAACTAGTTGATCATTATATAGAATTATATTCAAATTCATTATTACCTTCTAATTCATTCTTTGCCACTATCTTATTAAACTCTGATCACAAACGCATAATAATCAATCATGACCAAAGAATATTATTTTCAAAAAGCGAACCAGTTGAATTAATTCTAAAAAAAATAAAATCTAATAATCATTTTTTTATAAGAAAAATGAATTTGACGTCTAACAGTATAATAGACAAATGCATTGAAGATAATTATCAATTACCCCTAATGGATAAAAAAGAAAATAAAAATGAACTAGGGCTAAATAGTAATCAACAAAATTGAAATAAATTTGTATGTAAAATATTTTACTGATACTAACTAAGTCTATTTTTTAAAATCTAAACTTAAAAACCCCGCCTTTAAAGCGAGGTTTTTTAGAAGTCTCTTATACTTCCATATTATATACCGATAGATTATTTTCTTTTAACATTCACCGCTATTAACCCTTTTTGACTATGTTGTAGATCAAAAACAACATCATCATTTTCACAAATATTATCTAGTAGTCCTGTTGTATGTACAAAAATATCTCCACTTCCGTTTGTTTGTGCAATAAATCCAAAACCTTTGGATTCATTAAAAAATTTTACTTTACCTTCTTGCATATAGGTTTTTATTTTAATTGATTTATATTCACTTTTACACTTATCTTTTAAGTATAAGATTACATTTATATTTATTTAATTACAAAGATGAATTTAACTCGACATTACCGGAATAGTGAATCCAATGAGTTTTTCAATTTTCTTAAGATCCTTTAACTGATCTTCATCACAAAAAGAAACTGCGGTGCCTTGAACACCTGCACGCCCTGTTCTACCAATTCTATGAACATAACTCTCAGGTTCATTAGGTAATTCATAATTTAATACATGAGGTAGTTCAGCTATATCAATACCTCTTGCTGCAATATCCGTTGCTATAAGCACTCTAATGCGATTATTTTTAAAATCATTTAATGCTTTTAATCTTGCATTTTGTGATTTATTACCGTGAATAGCAGCTGTATAAATCCCCATACTCGCTAGCTTTTTCACTAATTTATCTGCCCCGTGTTTAGTCCTTGCAAACACTAAAGAACGCTTTATTGACTTATCCTTTAGAATAGTAAAAAGCAAATTCAACTTTTCTTCTTTTTCGACAAAGTAGATGGATTGCTTAATTGTTCTGGCTGTAGAAGAAATAGGAGTAACTGTAATCTCTATTGGATTTCTCACAATTTGTAAAGCCAATTTTTTTATTTCGATAGGCATAGTAGCCGAGAAAAACAACGTTTGTCGTTTAGAAGGTATCTTTGTAAGTATTTTTTTTACATCCTTTACAAACCCCATATCAAGCATGCGGTCTGCCTCATCAAGTACTACAATCTCAACATGACTAAAATCTAAACAATGTTGATTTAACAAATCCAACAAACGTCCTGGAGTAGCAATTAATATATCAACGCCACGATTTAGTTGAGCTACTTGCTTTTTTTGTGGCACCCCTCCAAAAACAGCTAAATGTCTTAATCTTAGAAACTCACCATAGATTTTAAAATTCTCATTAATCTGAATAGCTAATTCTCTTGTTGGAGTTAAAATAAGAGAACGGATTACTTTTTTCGAACTGCTTTTTTGATTTAAAAGCTGTAAAATAGGTATTGCAAATGAAGCTGTTTTACCAGTTCCTGTTTGTGCACACCCAATTAAATCTCTCCCTTGTAATATATGCGGAATTGTTTGCTCTTGTATAGCTGTAGGCGTCTGATACCCCACTTTACTAATTGCCTCTAGTATGGGTTGAATTATATTTAATTTTTAAAACTCATCTTGATTTGACTGGAATTACCAGTATTTATTTAACTCCTATATATAGTTTTAAATAATCTGGAGTAGTTAGATTATAAAAAACAAAGCCTCTTATCTGAAAAAAATAGGTAGTTAAATTATAAGACCATCTAATATTTAAAGAAAATTAAATTTAAAACCTCTTATTACTTTTATTTTAGTTGTTATAAAAATTAGTATAATCAAAAATCCATTTAAAAAATGTATTAATAATTTTTAACTTTTACAAAAAGTTACTAACATTATATATTTAGCAATAAATAAAATGTACTTTTTAACGAAAGTAATTGTAATTAAGACAACTGAAAGCAAAAACTGAGAAAGAAAAAATGTTTTTGACTATTTTCAGATAAGGCAAAAGGCAGAAGCCTGTTTATAAATTCTTGACAAAGATAGATCAATTTATTTGAATTACAATAAAATAAATTGATCTAGATAATAAAACAGTTTTTTTAAACTTAATTGATAATCTCATCAATTGGCAAAAAGAAAATATTTATTGAACCAAATTTTGCTCTTTTAATTAGCTATATAATTTTATATTAGCATTTTTTGTACTAAATTAAGTATAGATAATATTATCATTGTACCTTTTAACAAACTACTCAAAATATGTCAGAGACTATATCAAAAGAAAAAGTAAAGCTACAAATTATCAAGACATTACATATAATTTCAGCCTTTATGCTAATTGTATTAGGAGTAAGTATTTCTATTGATACCTTTAGTAATATTTCTTATTTAACTGGGGATACTTATATGAAAATTCAATTGTGGATTTGTATTTATTTTTTACTAAGTCTATTCATTGAGTTTATTTTATCAAAGAAGAAATCAAAATTCTTTTGGAATAATATAATTTTTATTCTAATTTCTATTCCTTATCTCAATATATTTCAAGCCTTAGAAATTAGTTTCTCCTCTGAAGTAAAATATTTCTTTCGATTCATTCCCTTAATTAGAGGAGGATATGCACTTGGTTTTGTCATTATCATGTTAAGTAGAAAGAAAATTTCGGGTTTGTTTTTCTCTTATATACTAATTTTAATATCATTAATATATTTTTATAGTCTTATTTTTTATGTTTTTGAACATGAAATCAATCCAGATGTAAATTCATATTTTGATGCTCTTTGGTGGGCGGCTATGGGAGCTACTACTACTGGCTCTAACATTATTGCAATTACTCCAGTTGGTAAAATATTATCTGTTATAACAGCTATTTCTGGCATTACTATGTTTCCTTTTTTTACAGTATATGTCACTTCTTTAGTACAGCGAAAAGTTGCTTTTCAAGGAAAAAAAGTTAAAAGTAAAATTAAGTAGTCTAATTTATCATAAGTAAAATATTATCTCAATGCTATATATTTACTTTTTTCTCTTTTCTAGAAAGTAAAAAAATCCGTATTAGAATATTATCTTATAAGGATTTTTTCATATTATTCTTTTATTGTTTTATAAATAAGAAAGTTATAGCAAAACATTAATTATCTATCATTACAAAAGTTAATAAAAACAAATACAACGAATAACCAAATTCAAGTGAATTTAAAACTAAATTCACAATCATAAATATCTAAGGCAACCTTTGTTTGCTTTTTTATACAAGAATCAAATACTGATTCCCATACGCGTTGTGCAATCAAATGATAAATACTTTCTTTTATAGCGCTAAGTCTATTTGTGGTTAATAGCCCATGATGATTGGTAACCTTCACATCATTCACTATCTTCTATTAAACCTTGCAAGCTTTAATTTTAAAAGCAGGTCATTATACCTACTATCATCAGAAAGTACTTTTAATAAACTGGGAATCTCCCGCCATAAATCCCCAGGAACATACTTACTCGATGTCTGCGGATAGGTAATAAACTTCTTTTCATACAAGCTTAGAGCCATCCAAAGAGCTCATAGGCTCTTTTTTGAAGTGAGGTTAAATCAAAAAGTAGTTGAGAATCTTCTTTAACAGTCTTTATTTCTACTTTTGTAATGATAGATTCGCTTTGTTTCTCAATGCGTTTGAACGCTTGTTCTGCCTTGTGTTGATCCTCTGACTTATCAATTGAGAGTGACTTGAATAATACTCCTTCTTTTTGATGGGTAAGTTCTAGTTGATAATACAGCTTCTTTGTAAAAGAAGTATTCTCTATATAGCTTGTCGAATTATTTTACTCTATTTCAAAGTGTAAAAAAAAAGTTCGATTTGCTTAAGGATAATTATGTTTTAGCCTTCAAAGCAGTAATAAATATCAAGTATTACTTATAGTATTACTTAGTGACAGTTAGAGAAAAATTAACCATTCTCAAATGTGAGATCAGTAAACAAAAATAGACTATCCAAATTTGGATAGTCTATATAAATCAAGCACTTATATTGATTCAAAAAGTAAAATATTACTAGGCTCAAATTTAAGCTCAGTGAATACATGGCGCTAATAGAAACAAATAAGAACTCAATTGAGCGGCTTATGTGTTAAAAACCTCCCTATGCAGGTTACCAATTTTTTTTAATTTTCTGTTTGTGATTGTAGATATTTTCTTTCAAATTTTTTCTTCGTGAGTTTTATTGAAAATTTTTATAATACCAGTCATATCATTTTTTATTCTAATATTCTTGTAAGACGTAATACAATTGATTTATTCATATTGACATATTTTGCCTAATAACTCTTATTTATTTCCACGTCTACTTTTACATGAGGGTAATATCCTTTACTAAATTTTGTTCCATTACTTTTCAAGAACTCATATACTTTCTTTTTTTCTTCAGAAAATTGATCAATAGATGTCAACTCAAATTCAACTATATGATAAATCAAATCAAACATTAATGTTTCCATTATCATATCCAACTCTTCTTGGCTAATTTCGTGTTTCATAGAAATCTGTAATAAAGTTTATCCTAATACTTTCTTCTTACTAATCTTTTTCATTCTCCTGTCAACAATGTCTATATGTTGTAATTCATTCGTTCTGTTATCTTTTAGAAAATTATATGAATCCTGGATATCTTTTGTCATCTCTGAAACAGAACTTATATTATGCTCTAAAATATACATCAATAAAGTATGAAGCATAATATTCATTACTGAATTAAGTTGGCTTTTATCTCTAAAGTTTACTTCCATTGTTTTTTATTATTGATTAAGCAGTGTAAAATGACTGTATCAAATTAAAACAGTCATTAACAATAAGATGTAAGATATATAGCTCCTTACACAATGCTAATTATAAAATACGATATTACTCAAAATATAGAATTCACAAAAAGCTGTCTTAAATAATTAAGACAGCTGGACGCAATTTTTTATACGATTTAAGCTCCCTAGGCCCACGTATTATAATGCTAATATAAATAAAAAAATTATATTAAAACAAATTATATTAAAATTTAATTATTTATTGTTAATTTCCATGATACTTATACAAAATACTACGTGT
>NZ_BAEX01000006.1 GCF_000246945.1 Myroides injenensis M09-0166 | reverse complement strand
ATCGCTTTAGATCAACAAGCATCTCTTTTTTATTAGAGATGCTTATCTCTCTTTTGCGGTCTGGACGGGACTCGAACCCGCGACCCCATGCGTGACAGGCATGTATTCTAACCAACTGAACTACCAAACCTTCGTCGTTATTGCTGTAATGCGGTGCAAATATACAACCATTTTCATTACTTCCAAATCCTATCAAGAAAAAAACAAAACTTTTTTACGCGTTTTTATTGATAAAACTGATAATCAAACAGATAAAATTAAAACTTTTTTCATCTTTTTTTTACCAAAATTATTTGACTGTATCAAAATACTAAAATTTAAAGCTCCAAAGCTTCTTTATTCATAGCTAGACATAGCATTTAAACAGTATTTTCAACCTCTATAAAACAATTCACAGACATAATTTTATGCTCAAAAGTACAATTGCCTTAAAAATTATTTGACTTAATAATCTATTATAAGCACAAAAAAAGAGCCTTGGATAGTTCCAAGACTCTTTTTAAACTATAAATAAAGAGTTATTATAACAAACTATTTATTGCATCTTCATATGTTTTTTTAGGAGCAACACCTACTTGGCGTCCTACTACTTCACCATTTTTAAAAATTAGTACAGTAGGGATATTACGAATTCCAAATTTAGAAGCGAATTCTTGGTTAGCATCTACGTCAACTTTACCAACTACTGCTTTACCTTCGTACTCATTACTTAATTCTTCGATTACTGGCCCTAACATTTTACAAGGTCCACACCATACTGCCCAAAAATCAACCACAACTGGTTTCTCTGATTTCAATACTACTTCTTCAAAAGTAGCATCTGTTATTTCTAATGCCATTTTTTCTATCTTTTTTTGTTATGTAAACAAATCTAATAAATAATTTATAATTACTGATTTACTTTGTATTAATTTTATCTATTTTACAATCAGTAAAAATGATTAATTTAATTTAAAATTGACCTGAAGTGCCTCCAACTCTTCTAATAAATCTGAATTGATATCGATACGTATACTTTTACTTGGCATCTCAATTTTATTAACAATACGCATCTCTTCACGTGGAGTACTAATCTCCATTTCATCTATATTTATATCTTCAGAAGATTCATCGTCATCAAGATTAACTGCTACATTCCCTAAATATGAAGGTATATCTAACTGTTCAACGATCTTCTCAATCTCTAATATTTCAAAAGCTACATTTTTATCGCCATTATATTTACTAAAGACATCTTTAATCGCGTGTACTGTTTCTGACTTAATTTCTTTTACATTCATCATTACCACTAATTTTTTAGCAAATGCAGGAATTACTTCATGCAATAATCGCATCTCTAAAAATTGGATGCGTGGCTCTGACTTTTCTCCTGTATCTTTTCTTACCCATCCTTCCTTTATTTGAACCTTCACATGTACAAAAGTGTTCTGCAACAAGAAATGTCTAAACTTTAAGAACTCTTCATTGAACATGCGAAATTCAAAACCTTCATCATATCCTTCAATAGTAAACATCGCCCAATCCTTCCCTTTTGCGGAAGTTCTAAACTGCACATCACTAATCATACCTCCAAAAGTAACCGTTCTTCCAGTCAGTGGTTCTAAATTAGCCATTTCTTCCACACGCACATTGCAAAAATACTTCATCTCAAATTTAAAATCATCTAAAGGATGTCCAGATATGTAAATCCCAACAACTTCTTTCTCTTTAGCTAACTTTTCCATTGTAGTCCATTCTTCACATGCAGGCACTATAGGTTCAGGAATTTCTACCTCACTACTTTCTCCAAACAAACTAAACTGAGAAGAATTATCATTCTCTTGACTTTTTGCTCCATATCGAATCGCTTTCTCTAAGAATGGAACTGTATCACTACCTTCCATGCAGAAATATTGTGCACGGTGTGTATCGCCAAATCCATCAAACCCACCTGCTAAAGCCAAGTTTTCAAAAGCTTTCTTATTAGCAGCCCTTAAATCAATACGTTTTGCTAAATCAAATATAGATTTATAACGTCCATCTTTTCTATTTTCAACAATAGTATTTACGGCCCCTTGTCCTACACCTTTTATCGCTCCCATTCCAAACCGAATTGCATATTCATCGTTTACCGTGAACTTATAAAAAGATTCATTTACATCAGGTCCTAATACATGTAACCCCATTCGCTTACATTCTTCCATAAAGAAAGTAACCGATTTAATATCGTTCATATTATTAGATAATACAGCAGCCATATACTCTGCTGGGTAATGTGCTTTTAAATATGCTGTCTGATAAGCAATCCAAGCATAACAGGTAGAGTGCGATTTATTAAATGCATAGGAAGCAAATGCTTCCCAGTCTTTCCATATCTTTTCAAGCACTACAGGATCATGACCTTTTTCCGCAGCTTGGGCTACAAATTTTGGCTTCATCTTATCCAAAACATCTTTTTGCTTTTTCCCCATAGCCTTACGTAGAACGTCAGCTTCACCCTTTGTGAATCCAGCTAACTTTTGAGACAAAAGCATTACCTGCTCTTGATAAACAGTAATTCCATAAGTCTCTTGTAAATACTCTTCACAAGCATCCAAATCATATACAATAGGCTCTTCCCCATTTTTTCGTCTAATAAACGAAGGTATATATTCCAATGGTCCTGGTCGATATAAAGCATTCATCGCAATTAAATCGGCAAATACAGTAGGCTTTAATTCCCTCATATATTTTTGCATCCCCACAGACTCATATTGGAATACTCCTACCGTCTCTCCACGCTGGAATAATTCATATGTTTTGACATCATCAATAGGAATCTCATCAGGATTAATATCAATTCCTGTTCTATACTTTACAAGTTTTACAGTATCCTTAATTAAGGTTAATGTCTTTAACCCCAAAAAGTCCATCTTTAACAACCCTGCACTTTCTGCAACAGAGTTATCAAATTGGGTTACATATAAATCAGAGTCTTTAGCAAGGGTAACAGGTACAAACTTTGTAATATCATCTGGCGTAATAATTACCCCACAGGCGTGAATACCAGTATTTCGCATGGATCCTTCAAGAATCTTTGCTTGTTGTATTGTTTCTGCAGCAAGTGAATCTTCTTGTGCTAAAGCAATTAGTTCTTTTACCTTGTCGAACTCTTCGCTTCTCAGTGCAGCTTTAACCGCAGCTTCATCTTCAGATAAAAAGCGTGCTAAATTCCATTTCGAAGGCATAATACCAGGAATTAACTTTGCAATTCGATCTGCCTCAAATAGTGGTAAATCTAATACACGAGCAGTATCTCTAATAGCTGATTTTGTAGCCATTTTACCATAAGTAATAATTTGTGCTACTTGATTAGCCCCGTATTTATTAATCACGTAATCCATTACACGACTACGACCTTCATCATCAAAGTCAATATCAATATCGGGCATAGATACACGGTCAGGATTTAAGAAACGCTCAAAAAGCAAATCATATTCGATAGGGTCTAAATTAGTAATCCCTAAACAAAAAGCCACTGCTGATCCAGCTGCTGATCCACGACCAGGTCCTACAGAAACTCCCATTTCTCTAGCAGCTGCAATAAAGTCTTGTACAATTAAGAAATATCCGGGATATCCCGTTCTCTCAATAGTGGCAAGCTCAAAATCTAGTCGCTCTTTTATCTCATCTGTAACCTCTGGGTAGCGTTTTTTAGCTCCTTCATAAGTTAAATGTCTTAGAAAGTTATTCTCTCCTCTTTTACCATTACCATCTCCTTCTAAATCTCTTGGATCTTGAAACTCTTCAGGTATATCAAACTTAGGTAATAACACATCTCTATGTAATACGAAAGGTTCAACTTTATCGACTATTTCTTGTATATTATATATTGCATCAGGTAAATCTTTGAAGAGCGTTTTCATCTCCTCTTCTGATTTAAAATAGTATTCTTGATTAGGTAATCCATATCGATAACCTCTTCCTTTACCTATTGGAGTTGATTGTTTTTCTCCATCTTTTACACACAATAAAATATCATGAGCATTCGCATCCTTTTTCTCTAGATAATAAGAATTATTAGTAGCAATAAGCTTAATATCGTGTTTACGTGAAAGCTCAACTAAAACTTGGTTGACACGATTCTCATCCTCTTGACCATGTCGCATAATCTCAATATAAAGATCCTCGCCAAATTCCTCTTTCCACCACATCAATGCTTCTTCTGCTTGTCGTTCTCCAAGGTTTAATATTTTACCAGGTACTTCTCCATAAAGGTTTCCTGTTAAAACCATCACATCCTCTTTATATTGCTTAACGACATTCTTATCTATACGCGGTACATAATAAAATCCGTCTGTATAAGCGATTGATGCCATCTTCGCCAAATTGTGATAGCCCTTTTTATTCTTAGCTAAAAGTACTACTTGATAGCCATTGTCTTTTTTCTTCTTATCAGTATGATCTTCACATATAAAGAACTCGCAACCAACAATAGGTGTAAGAACTGGTAAAGCCTCTTCCCCATTCTCAACTCTTTCTTTATTTTTAGCTTCTATTGCTTTATTATGATCACTTACAGCCTTCACAAAATGGAAAGCTCCCATCATATTTCCATGGTCTGTCATAGCAACAGCAGACAAATTAAACTCTGCTGCTTTTTTCACTAAATTAGGAATACTTATAGTTGATTGCAGTATAGAAAACTGAGTATGTACATGCAAATGAGCAAATCTTGCTTCCTCTAATTTATTCTTATCCTCAGAAGTAATTTTTTCAGTAGTTCCTCCTTGCTCCTTAGCTAATCGCTTACGTATTTCATCAGACGCCTTTTTTAAGTTGACATGTTTTAATCCAGCCAACCCAAATGGTTGTGAATTTACTTCTCTATATCGCTGTAAATAAGTGTCATCACACTGCAATTCTTCCTTCGAAAAGACACCTCTCTTAATCAATTCAAGAAAACAACGTGTAGTAGCCTCAACGTCGGCAGTAGCGTTATGAGCTTCAGAAAAAGGTACACCAAATAAATAAGTATGCAACTCAGTTAAAGTTGGTAACTTAAATTTTCCTCCACGTCCACCAGGTATTTTTAATAACTCAGCTGTTACCTCTGTACAAGTATCTAGTACTGGCAAACTAGCCATTATACTATCTACTCCCATACGGTAAAACTCACACCCCATAATATTTAAGTCAAAACCAAGATTTTGACCTACTATAAACTTCGTCTTAGACAAAGCAATATTAAACTTTGCTAAAACTTCTTTTAAAGTAATCCCTTCTTCTTCCGCTAACTCAGTAGAAATCCCATGAATTCGCTCTGAATCGTAAGGGATGTTAAATCCTTCTGGCTTTACTAAGTAATCCTGATGTTCTATCAAGTTACCCATCTCATCGTGTAATTGCCAAGCTATTTGTACACATCGTGGCCAATTGTCTGTATCTGTAAGTGGTGCAGACCAGCTTTTAGGAAGTCCTGTAGTTTCAGTATCGAATATTAAATACATGTTTGAAAATAAGAAGTTTAAGCCTAAAAAGGCGTTTTTATAGGAATAACAAAGGTACAAAAAAAAGACTGTGTTACTAAAAACACAGTCTTCTGTATACTATTAAATGTCTAACTCTATTTTGCAGTTTCCATTGGAATTCTAAAGAAATATCCGTCTTGGAAAGACTTCACATCGCGCAGAACTTTATCATACTTAATTTGTTGTTCTGTCGTTAATTTATCTTTCCCAGGAAATTTTTTCAAATTAACGTAAAACGTTCCACTAATTGTTCCAGGAATCTGATCTTCCATTTTATCTAACACAACAACACCTCTATTTGAAATGTCATTCGTTTTATAAGTAGCAAGAATTGTTTTATCAACATTATCTCTTACCGTATAAATAGCATAAGCCTCATCATTATTGCTGCTTTTTACACCAGATTTAACTAAGTCACCTTCTTCGGTTGTTTCTTCAATTACATCACCTAATTCAATCATAGTGGTTTTACCTTGCTCTAAACGGTACGGAACTCTTATTGTAAATGCAGTTGAATCTGTTTGACCAATCAAATACAACACACTTTCATTCGCTACAAAAGCATCAATACGATCGGGTCTCCAAACTTCATATTTAAAACCAGCAGTAAATTCTTCATTATTTGCCATAGCTTGCATACCTGGAGAATTTGTATCTGTTTCATTTTCACAAGAAACAAATGCAAATACCAAAAGCAATAATCCTAAAATCTTTTTCATAACTGACACATTACTTCTATAATAACATCAAATGCAAAAGTAAAGTATTTTGACGGACTAAAAAAGATATTTTTTAATATAATTTTAACTTTTTAGTTAACTCATCATCTTTCATTTCATACAGAACTTAAGCAATAATTAGACAAATTTTACCGAAATAAAAACACTAGGTTCCTTTACAATTCTTAAACACACCACAATTTATGAGGAACTGTTAATAAATGGTTCAAGCAGTATTAAAAAGCTCTATAGTGATACCGATTCACGAAAGATTTAATGAAGTCATCTTGACTATTAAATTTTATAAAACTTCTTTAGACCTACAAAGATAAAAGCCATGAAATTCCATATAATTCAACTAGATAATAAGGACAAAATCTATCTAACGTAGCACCTTTACCTATCAATACGCTATGAGATTTTGTGCAAACACTTTAATAATCCGAGCAAAAAAACCACCCCATTTTTTTTAAACCCTAAAAAACATATCTAGTTAAATTACAGCGCATTACATCAAAAAACACTCTATTGAGTCAAAATTGGTATGCTTGTTAAAGCTAGTATTCATAAGCACTCGTACGAAATCCTTCAACAGTGCTTCAACAATTCCTCATGATTGCTCTATATAGAAGGCTGTTTGTTGAAGGAATCTTGAAGAACTGTTGAAGCATTGTTGAAAAAATCATACTGTCTATAGAATTAAAGAGTATTAAAGGCAGATAAGGAATCAATTATTTGTTCCAAGAATCATTTTAGGCACTTCTATTTAAAAAGATCTTTGAATAATTAAATGATTAATTTTTAAAAAGTTTAAAATTAAAATGACTGAAATAAATTGGAAGATTAATAATAAGGTAAAGGCATCTTGACTCTTTAGTTTTCTAAGATTTCAATACCCTTTCGTTATTTTACAAAAGTCAAGACGACCCCAATAAGAATACCTAGCTTATAAAAAAACATAATACTAACAATATACTCCTATAAATCAGCCTATTATTTTTTTCATAAAAAAACAGGTATCAATGAAAAAGGTGTATATTTGCAAAAATTTTAAAACCGAGGTCGGGTACCTCACTAATTTAAATTAATTATGTCTGTAAAAATTAGATTACAAAGACACGGTAAAAAAGGAAAACCTTTTTACTGGGTAGTGGCTGCTGATGCACGCGCTAAAAGAGATGGTAAATACTTAGAGAAAATCGGTACTTACAATCCTAACACAAACCCTGCTACTGTAGATATCGATGTTGATTCTGCTGTAAAATGGTTATTTAACGGTGCTCAACCTACAGATACTGTTAGAACTTTGCTTTCTTACAAAGGAGCAATGTTAAAACACCACTTACAAGGTGGAGTTAACAAAGGTGCTTTAACTCAAGAACAAGCTGATGCAAAATTTGCTGCTTGGTTAGAAGAAAAAGCAAACAAAATCAACGCTAAAAAAGATGGTTTATCATCTAATAAAGCTGCTGACAAAGCTGCTAAATTAGCTGCTGAGAAAGAAGTAAGTGCTAAACGTGCTGCTGCTGCTCAACAAGCTAAAGCTGCTGCTGAAGCTGCTAATGCAGAAACTGCTGAAGCAACTGAAGAAAATAATGAAGAAACTCAAGCATAATTTACTTGCGAAATGCGTAAAAAAGATTGTTTCTATTTAGGCAAAATCGCAAAAAAATTTAGCTTCAAAGGGGAAGTATTGGCCTATTTGGATACCGATGAACCTGAGTTATACGAAAATTTGGAATCAGTGCTCGTTGACTTTAACGGGCAATTGATTCCTTTTTTTATTAAAAAAGCTTCATTACATAAAAACGATTTCCTAAGAATTAAATTTGAAGACTGTAACTCAGAAGAGGAAGCAGATCGATTGATTGGCTCTGAATTATACCTACCACTTTCTATGTTACCTAAATTAGAAGGTAATAAATTTTACTACCACGAAATAGTAGATTTTGACGTGGAAGATCCTAAATTAGGAATAGTGGGTAAAATTAAAAGAGTAAATGATACTAACTATCAACCTATCTTTGAAATAGATCACAACGGTACAGAAATACTTGTTCCTATGATAGATGACTTTATTATTGAAGTAGATCGTGAAAACAAAACAATAGTTTTAGCGATTCCTGATGGGTTAATTGATTTATACCTAAACAAGTAATTTGTTTTATTACCATATAAAGAAGCCTAAAAGTTTGTAACTTTTAGGCTTTCTTATTTTCTATAATTATTATCTCTTACAACAAATGCAATCTTTAGAAAAATTAGGAGAGCGCATCTGCATTATTGGGCTAAGCTCTTCCGGGAAATCAACCCTCGCACAAAAATTAGGAGAGCGACTCCAATTAAATGTTCTCCACTTAGATCAAATTGCTCATCTTCCAAATACAAATTGGGTTCCCAGAGAACAAACATTAATGAAAAAGGATCATCAGAAATTTCTGGATGAAAACACCAAATGGGTTATTGAAGGTAATTATAGTTTTCTGATACCTGAGCGTTTTGAAAATGCTACATCGATTATTTGGCTTGACTTTTCTCCCATAGGAGCACTCTTTAGATACATAAAGAGAAGTATTCTACATCGTGGTAAACGACCTGGAAACCTAGAAGGAGCAACTAGTCAATTTAGTATAAAAATGATAAAGTACATACTATTTGAAGCTCCCAAAAAACACACTAAATATCAAAACTATATTAGACAGAGTAATGCAGGCTTTATCCATCTAACCAGTTTTAAACAATTAAGATATCTAATGAAATTATGGAAATTATAAAAATATATTTACAATAAACGTTATTTAAAAAACGTTAAAATTACTAACACCAACCCATAATTAATTAATAATGAAAAACTTAATTATTGTATTCCTACTAATATGCACAACTCTTTCCTATTCTCAGAAAGATAACACTAAAGTAACTAGAGTTAACTACACTGTTGAAATAATGGCAGGAAAAAACAAACCAGAATCTAAAAGAAAGACAACTGCTGTTTTAGATATACAAGAAAATAATTCACGCTTTATGGATTTAGGCTTGTATAATCAACTCGATGTTGATAATATAAAAAATAATGAAGATATGGCTCGCCCCCTATTTAATTGGGCAGTTGTAAAAGATGGGAAAACACTTAAATTCTATGAGACAATTGGCTTAACAAAAAGTTATTATGAAGATGATATTAAATCATTAAATTGGCATATTGAACCAGAAATAATTGAGTGGCAAAACTATAATGTACAAAAAGCTACTTGCGATTATGGAGGTAGAGAATGGACCGTCTATTTTACCCAAGATATAGCAATACAAGGAGGTCCTTATAAATTTGTTAATCTACCTGGTTTGGTTGTTAAAGCATGGGACGCTAATAATGAATATTCCTTTGAAGTTATAAATAGTGAAAATATAGCAACTAATTGGATAATTCTAGATAATGATTATTACCAACCTTATACAAAAAAGGAAACAGATAAGGCAAGAAAAACAAATGCCAACAAAACGTATCTACAACTATTTGAGGAACGTGGTCAAAAAGTTGGCGAAGCAAATAAAGCTTTTTTTAATCGTAAAATTGGAGATACAGAAAACCCTATCGAAAAAGACTTTTAGAAACACTCCCTATTCACTTTTATATAGCTTACTACTTCAGCTTTTTTGTATTTTTGCTCAAAAGAGAAATTAACATATATGTTTAAATTTAAACAATTTACAATACAGCAAGATAATTGTGCGATGAAAGTAGGCACGGATGGAGTATTACTTGGAGCATGGACACCTATTAACAATAATCCTTACTCTATCTTAGATATTGGAGCTGGAACGGGATTATTAGCCTTAATGATGGCACAAAGAACAAATGCTGAACAAATAGATGCTATAGAAATAGATGCTTCTGCACATGAGCAAGCAGTTGATAACTTTGAAAACAGCCCTTGGGCAGACCGTTTATTCTGTTACCATGCAGATTTAGAAACCTTTGCTAATGAGATGGAGGAAGAATATGATTTAATTATCTCTAATCCTCCCTTCTATGCAGAAGACTATCATACAAATGATAAACAACGAGATACAGCACGATTTCAAGAAGCATTACCATTTGATTTACTTATCGAAGCAGTAGAATATTTTTTATCTGAGAAAGGTATCTTCAGCGTGATTATTCCTTCTAAAGAAGAAGATACATTAATTCGCTTAGCAGCAGAATTTGGTATTTATCCTTTCAAAGTAACCCGCGTAAGAGGGAACGAAAAAGCAGAAATCAAACGTAGCCTTATTGCTTTTTCACGTGAATTAATAGATAAAATACCGTTGGACGAGTTAATTATTGAAGAAGAAAGACATCAATACACTCCAGCATTTCAGGCACTTGTAAAGGAATTTTATTTAAAACTATAAAATAATTTACTTTTATTTTGTTTTTTACAAAAAATATTTATGATATTTGTACCAATAAAAACATAGAAGAAAAAATGAATACAGTTTATACAATGATGATGAGCATGATGATGTGGAGAAATCCGCAGGGCTTGTTATTTGCATAAACTCAAATTCTAAATAACATATAATTAGCCCTTGCAATTGCAGGGGCTTTTTTTTTGACATAAACTAAATTAAAGAAACAATGACTTTTACTACTAACAAAAATATGATGATGGCAATGATGATGAACATGATGATGTTCACACCACCCTATTGCCGTAAGTCAACGAGTTAGTAAGTCATAAAGAAGACAGAAATACTTAAAGTCCTTTCGGTAATACCGAAAGGACTTTTTTTTTTAAAACAATAATTAATAACAATATAAAAATCAGCATTATGAGCAATTTAAATTTTTCAACACAAGCATTACACGCAGGACACGATGTACAATCTACTTCAGGTACAAGAGCAGTTCCAATTTATCAAACTTCATCTTATGTATTTGAAAATGCAGACCATGCAGCGGGAGCATTTAACTTATCTATTCCTACATATATCTACACTAGATTAAATAATCCAACAAATGATGTACTAGAAAAAAGACTAGCAGCCCTTGAAGGCGGTATAGGAGCTGTTGTAACAGCATCAGGAGCAGCAGCAATTACTACAACTTTATTAACATTACTAAAAGCTGGAGATCACATTGTTTCATCAAATAGCTTATACGGAGGAACTTATAATTTATTTAATGTCACATTACCTAGATTTGG
Source organism: Myroides injenensis M09-0166 (assembly GCF_000246945.1). Taxonomy (GTDB): domain Bacteria; phylum Bacteroidota; class Bacteroidia; order Flavobacteriales; family Flavobacteriaceae; genus Flavobacterium; species Flavobacterium injenense. The sequence continues at coordinate 55,385 of NZ_BAEX01000006.1, read as the reverse complement.
AATCAATACAACATTTGTAGATCCTTCAGATGTAGAAAACTTCAGAAAAAATATACAACATAATACAAAAGCTATATTTGTTGAAAGTCTTGGAAATCCAAAACTTGATATTGTTGACTTAAAAGCAATAGCTAAAATAGCACAAGAATTCAACATTCCTTTCATAGTAGATAATACTGTAGCTTCTCCTGCCCTATTAAAACCTATTGAATTCGGTGCGAATATTGTCATTCACTCTTTAACAAAATACATCACTGGAAATGGAACTTCACTAGGAGGGGCAATTATCGATGCAGGTACTTTTGATTGGAGCAGTGGTAGATTTCCTGAATTTACAGAACCTTCACCAGGATATCATGGTTTAGTTTATCATGAAGCTCTAGGAAATGCAGCTTTTATAGCAAAAGCAAGAATAGAAGGTCTAAGAGATTTAGGTGCTGCATTAAGTCCATTCAATGCATTCCAAACAATACAAGGGTTAGAAACACTACCTATCAGAATCAAAAAACACAGCGAAAATGCTCTTGCATTAGCAGAATGGCTAGAACAACAAGACGAGGTAGCGTGGGTAAACTATCCTGGATTAAAATCTAGTAAATACTATGATCTAGCAAAAGAATACTTACCTGAAGGACAAAGTGGCGTAGTAACATTTGGTTTAAAGAAAGGATTTGAAGCGGCTAAAAAAATAGCAAACGAAACAAAACTATTCTCACTACTTGCTAATATAGGTGATACCAAATCATTAATCATTCACCCTGCATCTACAACTCATCAACAACTTACAGTAGACGAACAAAAAGCTACAGGAGTAACACCTGACTTAATTAGACTATCAGTAGGAATAGAAGATATCGAAGATTTAAAGGCAGATCTAAAAAACGTATTCAAACAGTTATAAACAATGAGTAAACAAATAGACATATTAAATAGTATTCCTATTGACCCACTTACTGGAGCAATTGCTGTGCCTATTTACCAAACTACCACATTTGTACAAGAAGCTCCTGGTGAAAATAAAGGTTTCTCTTATACTCGTACAAATAATCCAACAAGAGAAGTTTTAGAAAACTTAATAGCTAAGCTTGAGAATGGAACATGTGGATTAGCTTTTGCTAGTGGATTGGCAGCAATAGACGCAGTATTTAAAACGCTGAGTTCAGGTGATGAGGTAATTGCAGTAGCAAATATATATGGTGGTACTTTTCGTCTTTTAAATGATGTTTATGCAAAGTTTGGAGTTGTAGCAAAATACGTAGACACTACAGTTATTAAAAATATAGAAGAAGCCATTACGCCTAGTACTAAGTTAATTTGGATTGAAAGTCCAACTAATCCAACGCTGAGAATATCAGATATTAAAAAGATAGCAGCTATTGCTAAGGAAAACAATATCACACTGTGCGTGGATAATACCTTTGCTACACCTATCGCCCAAAAACCTTTAGATCTAGGCGCAGATATAGTAATTCACAGTGCTACAAAATATATAGCTGGTCACTCTGATGTAGTAGCAGGATTAATAATTACAAAAACAGAAGAACTAGGTAATAAAATAAAGTTTCATCAAAACTCAACAGGTGCTATTCTAAGTCCATTTGATAGTTTTTTAACCATAAGAGGAATTGAAACACTACTTTTTAGGATTAAAGGGCATTCTGAAAATGCACAAAAAATAGCAGAATACTTAAATCAACATCCAAAAATTAATAAAGTCTATTATCCTGGATTAGCAACGCATCAAGGACATGAACTAGCTAAAAGTCAGCAGAAATACTTTGGAGGAGTAGTCAGTTTTGATTTAAAAGATGATAACAAAGCTACTGCATTAAGACTCATAAAATGCTTACAACAATTTAAGCTTACAGAAGGCTTAGGAGGTATAAAAAGTATGAGTAATTATCCTTACGAAATGTCACATGGCTCAGTCCCTAGAGAAACAAAACTAAAAGCAGGGATAACAGATAGTCTTATACGCCTATCTGTTGGTCTAGAAGAAGCAGAAGAACTAATAAAAGATTTAGAACAAGCTTTAGCAACAATTTAAAGCATTTACAAAATGAGCAACTTAAAAGAAATTACAATTACCGACTATTCTTTATCTACTCAAAATATTCAAGATATAACATTGAGTTACCAAGTATTTGGTCAGCCATTACATAGCGCTCCTATTGTATTGGTCAATCATGCCTTGACAGGAAATAGTGAAGTTTCTGGCAATAAAGGATGGTGGAAGAGCTTAGTAGGTCATGACCAAGTAATTGACTTAAATCGCTATACTGTAATTGCTTTTGACATCCCTGGTAATGGTTATAACCAACAAGTAGAAAACCTCATCGATGACTATAAACAATACACGACAAAGATCATAGCAGACTTATTTTGGCGAGCTCTTGATGCAATAAGTGTACACAAACTATTTGCAGTAGTGGGTGGTAGTTTAGGAGGTGGGATTGCTTGGGAAATGGCTTTTTTAAGACCTCATGATATTGAACATTTAATTCCAATTGCAACAAGTATTAAAGCTTCGGACTGGGTAATAGGTAATGTATTAATACAAGAAAACATATTAAACAATTCAACTCAACCCATACAAGATGCTAGAATGCATGCGATGTTATTGTATAGAACACCTGCATCCTTTCAACTAAAATTTAACAATCACTTCTTAGAAGATGAAAATAAATACTCCGTTGAAAGCTGGTTACAATACCACGGAACAGCTCTTAGTAACCGATTTAAATTGTCTTCATACAAATTAATGAATCACTTACTAAGAACAATTGGGAATTATATTACAGAAAAGGACATTGTACTATTTGCTCAAACAAGCAGTGTCAAAATACACAGTATCGCAGTTGATAGTGATTATATGTTTACAAAAGAGGAACAAGAAAAAACGTTCAAAACAATACAACAGTTTAAAGAGGATATCTCTTTTCATCAAATTCAATCAGTACACGGACATGACGCCTTTTTGATTGAATACGAACAATTAAACAATTTATTAAAAAATATATTTTAAATCAGCACAACATGAAAGTAGTAAAGTTTGGAGGGAAATCCCTTGCATCAGGTCAAGCTTTTGATAATGTAATAAATATTATAAAGAACAAAGCAAAAGAAGATAAAATAGCAGTAGTAGTATCGGCAATAGGTGACACTACTGATACACTAGAAAATATATTAGAATTAGCAAAAACACAACAAGATTATATCACACTTTTTGAAGAGTTCAAAAATAGAGCATATCATCAAAATGCAGATATAAAAAGTGAACTTGATATATTGAGTAAATTATATGAAGGAGTTTCCTTAATAGAAGACTATAATTTAAAAATAAAAGATCAAGTATTAGCACAAGGAGAAGTAATATGTAGTAAAATATTAGCTTCAAAATTATTAGACCAAGGTATAAAAGCTATTGCAGTCGACAGCCGTAACTTTTTTATAACAGATAATAATTTCGGAAGTGCACAAGCTAATGAAAATATATCACGTCAAAAGACACAAGCGTATTTTAATTCTTTAGACAAAGATGCAATCGCAATAGTTACTGGTTTTATTGGGGCTACTGAAAAAGGAGAAACAGTAACACTAGGTCGCAATGGTAGTAACTATTCTGCAGCTTTACTTGCCAACTTTATCAATGCTGATGAATTACAAAATTATACTCACGTAGATGGAATTTACACTGCGAATCCTGACTGGGTTAAAAATGCACAAAAAATAGAAGAGCTTCATTTCGACGATGCAAATGAACTTGCCAACTTTGGCGCTTCTATTTTACACGCTAAAACTATTCTACCATTAGTAGAAAACAATATACCATTGCGTATATTAAATACACTAAACCCTAATAGCAGAGGAACTTTAATCTCTGGAAAACCAACTACGCAAGGTATCAAATCACTTTCAGTAGAATCAAATGTTGCATTAATACAATTTGAAGGTAGAGGATTATTAGGTATTGTAGGTATTGATGCTCGTGTATTTACTGCATTAGCTAATGAAAATATAAGTGTTGGAGTTATTTCGCAGGGTTCTTCTGAAAGAGGTTTAGGTTTCATTGTAGAGAGTAAAGATGCTGAATTAGCAGCAGAAGCATTGAGAAAAGAGTTTCAAAATGACTTTTACACAAAAGATGTTAACAATATTTCTATCCTAAAAGACATCGCTGTAATTTCTATTATTGGACAAGACTTAAGCACCTTTGACAAACCTTATGCTGCATTAGTTAAAAATAAAATAGTTCCTATTCTATTCAATAATACTGTAACAGGTAAAAACGTCAGCTTAGTTGTTAAAAAAGAGGAAGCTAAAAAAGCATTGAATGTAATACATGGACAAATATTTGGAATTGCTAAGAAAATCAACATTGCTGTTTTTGGCCACGGATTAGTAGGTGGAACTTTAATTGATCAAGTATTACAATCGACCACTTCTATTGAAGAGAAGAAAAATATTAGACTTAATATTTTTGCAATAGGTAACTCTAAGAAAGTACTGCTAAGCGAAAATGGTATCTCAAACAATTGGAGAGAAAATATCAAAACAGAAAGTGTTCCTTATACCATTCAAGATGTAATAGATTTTGCAAATCAAAATCACTTAGAAAATTTAATTGCTATAGACAATACTGCTTCAGGAGAGTTTATTAAAAATTACATACCTCTAGTGCAAAATGGTTTTGATTTAATTTCATCAAATAAAATTGGAAATACAATATCATACAGTTTCTACAAAGAATTGCGTGAAACTTTAAAAGCGAACCATAAAGAATATTTATACGAAACGAATGTTGGTGCTGGTTTACCACTTATAGATACCATCAAGCTTTTACACTTATCAGGAGAGAACATCACTAAAATAAAAGGAGTATTCTCTGGTAGTTTAAGCTACATTTTCAACACCTATTCTGTACAAGACCGTCCATTTAGTGCAGTTTTAAATGAAGCAATACAAAAAGGTTTCACGGAGCCTGACCCTCGCGAAGACTTATCGGGTAATGACGTAGGTAGAAAACTTTTAATACTTGCTAGGGAATTAGACTTACAAAATGAATTTGAAGAAATCATTATTCAAAACCTAATCCCAGAGGAACTACAAAAAATAGACACACCTACTTTCTTAAAGAGCTTAGAAAAACTAGATCCTTACTTTGATAAGATTAAACAAAATCTAAAACCAGATACTGTTCTTAGATATGTGGGAGAATTATCAGGTGATCTACAAAAGGATAAAGGTGTTTTAGAAACAAAACTAATTGAAGTATCTACAAACTCTGCCCTAGGTCAATTGAAAGGCTCTGATAGTATTTTCGAAATATATACTGAAAGTTATGGCGAAAACCCAATAATTATACAAGGTGCTGGAGCTGGAGCATCCGTTACTGCGAGAGGAGTATTTGGAGATATTTTAAGACTGGCCGATAAATAAAATAGTAAACTCTAAGAGTTTACATTCACTCAATATTACCAAAAACAAATTAAAAAGATGAGTACAACTAATGCAAACGAAGGCTTTTGTTTTGAGACGCAAGCCATAAGAACACAAACAGAAAAAACACAATACAATGAACATTCAACACCATTGTATTTAACTTCAAGCTTTGTATTTGACGATGCGGAAAACATGAGAGCTGTTTTTGCAGAAGAAGTTGAGCAATATTCGTATTCAAGATTTACTAATCCTAATCAAACTGAACTCGTTGATAAGATATGTTTGTTTGAGAAAGCAGAGGCTGGTTATGCCTTTGCTACAGGAATGGCAGCTGTATATTGTAGTTTATTCCCATTGTTAAAAACAGGAGATCATATTGTTTCATGTTCTAATATCTTTGGTTCGACTAGATCACTTTTTAGTAATATGTTTCCTGAATGGGGAGTAACTACAACTTACTTTGACCTAAATAATGTCTATGATATAGAGAAAGTTATTCAGCCAAATACAAAGATCTTGTTTGCTGAAAGTCCAACAAATCCAGGTGTTGATGTTTTAGATCTAGCCTTTCTAGGAGAGATTGCAAGAAAACACAACTTACTATTTATTGTTGACAATACCTTCGCTACGCCCTATTTACAAAACCCAATTGCATTAGGTGCTCATCTTGTTATTCACTCTACGACTAAACTTATTGATGGTCAAGGTAGAGTTTGTGGAGGTGTTACAGTTGGAAATAAAGACCTCATCCAAAAAATATATGTATTTGCACGAACAATAGGAGCTTCTATCTCTCCATTTAACGCTTGGGTATTATCAAAAAGTCTAGAAACACTAGCTGTGCGTGTTGACAGACATTGTGAGAACGCACTAGCAATTGCAGAGTTTCTAGAAAAACACCCTAGTGTAGAGTTCGCTAAATACCCTTTCCTGCCAAGTCATCCTCAATATGCAATTGCCAAACAGCAAATGAAACAAGGAGGAAATATAATTGCCTTTGGTATTAAAGGAGGCTTAGAAGCAGGTAGAAAATTTATAGATGCTGTACAACTTTGCAGTCGTTCTGCAAATTTAGGAGATAGTAGAACAATTGTTACTCATCCAGCATCTACCACTCATAGTAAAGTCCCTCCTGCTGAAAAGCTAGCTACAGGAGTAACCGATAACCTGATTAGACTATCTGTAGGGTTAGAAAATGTAAAAGATATCATTAACGACTTAGACCAAGCTTTATCTGCTGCAAACTAAAGAGCTTTTTTTAAGAAATAAATGAAAACGATTAACAACAAAGATTATGTCAACAACGAAAATAAAAACTGATATTAAAAGCCTTTTAAAAGAAAAAACACTTGTACTTGACGGAGCGATGGGTACATTGTTACAGGCTTATCATTTTTCAGAAGAAGACTTTAGAGGTGCGCGCTTTGCTGATTTTGCACATCCTCTAAAAGGAAACAATGATTTGTTGTCATTAACACAGCCTGATGCTGTAAAAGAAGTTCATCGAAAATATCTTTTAGCAGGAGCGGACATTTTATCAACAAACACTTTTTCTGGTACTACTATCGCAATGGCAGATTACCATTTAGAAGATATTGTTTACGAATTAAATTACCAATCTGCAAAAATAGCGAGAGAAGTTGCTGACGAAATTGAAACGCTCATACCAGACCAACCTAGATTTGTTGCTGGAGCAATAGGCCCTACAAACAAAACAGCTAGTTTATCTCCAGACGTAAATAATCCTGGATATAGAGCAATTACATTTGACGACTTGAGAATTGCTTATAAACAACAAGCAGAAGCACTATTAGACGGAGGATGTGATCTCTTATTGGTAGAAACAATTTTTGATACCTTAAATGCAAAAGCTGCGTTGTTTGCAATTGATGAGATTCAAATAGAGCGAAATATTGAAATACCAATTATGATATCAGGGACAATTACTGATGCCTCTGGACGTACCTTATCAGGACAAACAGTTGAAGCTTTTCTTATCTCAATATCACACATTCCGCTATTGAGTATAGGATTTAACTGTGCCTTAGGAGCAGAACAATTAGAACCATATATCAAACAGCTTAGTCAACATGCAGCAGTTAATATCTCTGCCCATCCTAATGCTGGATTACCAAACCATTTTGGAGAGTATGATCAAACTCCTACTGAAATGAAAGCGCTAATAGATAGCTTTTTACAACAGAACTTAGTACAAATTATTGGAGGATGTTGTGGTACAACACCAGAACATATAAAATTAATTGCTCAGTCTGTTAAGGAGCATCAAGAAGCTAGAAAAAAAATACCTAGAGCAAACTCTTCTGTTAAACCTTTTCTGGCATTATCAGGTCTAGAACCTTTGTATGTAACTGCTGAATCGAATTTTATAAATATTGGCGAGCGTACTAATGTAACAGGTTCACGCCGATTCTTACGTTTAATAAAAGAAGAGAAATTTGATGAAGCACTAGCAGTTGCAAGAGATCAAGTAGAAAATGGCGCTCAGATTATAGATATTAATATGGATGAAGGTTTATTAGATGGCGTGCATTGCATGACTAATTTCTTAAATCTCATCGCGTCAGAACCCGATATATCTAGGGTGCCTATAATGGTGGATAGTTCGAAATGGGAAATAATAGAAGCAGGATTAAAAGTAATACAAGGAAAAGGAATCGTTAACTCTATTAGCTTAAAAGAAGGAGAAGAAAACTTTATAGCACATGCACAGTTAATTAAACGCTATGGTGCGGCAACTGTAGTTATGGCATTTGATGAAAAAGGACAAGCAGATTCTTATGAAAGAAGAATAGAGATATGTAAGCGATCTTATGACATTTTAGTAAATGAAGTAGGATTTCCACCACAAGATATCATCTTTGACCCAAATATTTTTCCAGTAGCTACAGGAATGGAAGAGCACAATAATAATGCTCTTGATTTCTTTCACGCTACAAAATGGATAAGAGAAAACCTACCTTATGCTAACATAAGTGGAGGTGTAAGTAATGTATCTTTCTCGTTTAGAGGAAACAATAAAGTGCGAGAAGCAATGCATGCCGCTTTCCTGTATCATGCTATACAACATGGTATGAATATGGGAATTGTCAATCCAGAAATGTTAGAAATCTATGATGAGGTGAATAAAGAATTGATGGAGTACGTAGAAGACGTTTTATTAAACAGACGATCTGATGCCACAGAACGCTTATTAGATTATGCTGAAAGTATCAAAACAGATACCCATACAGACTCAATAACAGCAAAAATCGAAGAATGGCGTTCTGGCTCTATTCAAGAAAGACTAACACATTCATTAGTAAAAGGAATTGAAACTTACATACATGATGATGTTGAAGAAGCTAGATTAAGTGTAGATCAACCTATTCAAGTAATTGAAATATACTTAATGAACGGCATGAATGTCGTGGGAGACCTATTTGGTGCAGGAAAAATGTTCTTACCTCAAGTAGTGAAATCAGCAAGAGTGATGAAAAAAGCAGTTGCTTATCTCCTACCTTTTATTGAAGAGAGCAAGAAGAAAAATGCCATAGCATCGACTTCGAATGCTGGCAAAATACTTATGGCGACAGTTAGAGGAGATGTCCATGATATTGGCAAAAATATTGTAGCCGTTGTACTTGCTTGTAACAACTATGAAATTATTGATTTAGGCGTTATGGTTCCCCCTGAAAAAATAATTGAAACAGCTATAAAAGAACAAGTAGATATCATAGGACTGAGTGGCTTAATTACTCCTTCTCTTGATGAGATGGTTCATCTAGCTAAAGAATTAGACAAGATTGATTGTAAAATACCAATAATGATTGGTGGAGCAACTACATCACGTGTTCACACTGCTGTAAAAATAGCACCTGAATATCACAATTGCGTTGTACATGTACACGATGCTTCTCGTTCAGTAACAGTTGCAAATCAACTATTACAAAAAGAAGTTAGAGAAGAATTTAAAGAAAATATCAAACAAGAATATGAAAAACTAAGAGGTGACTATTTAGGCAGAGCGAGAGAGAAAAACTATATCACCTTACAACAAGCGAGAGAAAACAAATTCAAAATAGACTGGAAACAAGAAGACATCACCCGTCCCAATTTTATAGGGACAAAGACAGTAACTATTGAGCTTGATGAGCTATTGCCTTTTATCGACTGGGCACCATTTTTTCGTTCATGGCAGTTATTTGGAAAATTTCCAGAAATACTAACAGACGAAATAGTAGGACAAACAGCTACTCAGGTATATGATGATGCTCTTAAAATGCTTGATAAGATCATTAATGAGCGTTGGTTTGAAGCTAGAGGAATTATAGGAATATTCCCTGCAAATCAAGTTAATGATGACGACATTGAGATATATGGAGAGAAGGGTGAAGTACTAGATTCACTACTTACTTTACGTCAACAATCATTAAAAAACGTCAAAGCACCCAATATTGCCCTAGCCGATTTTATTGCACCTAAGAAATCAGGGCTTGAAGATTATATAGGTTTGTTCTGTGTGACAACAGGTTTTGGCGTAAATGAAATAGCAAAAGAATATGAAAAAAATCTTGACGACTATAATGCTATAATGGTAAAAGCGCTAGCCGACAGATTAGTAGAAGCCTTTGCAGAATATTTACACCATCAGGTACGAAAAGAAATATGGGGCTATGCTAATGATGAGGTATTGAGTAACGAAGAGTTAATCAAAGAAAAATATCAAGGAATACGACCAGCTCCAGGATATCCAGCCTGTCCTGATCATTTAGAAAAAGGAACTATTTGGAAGTTATTGGACGTAGAAAAACAAATCGGTGTCAAGCTCACTGAAAGTTATGCCATGTTTCCAGCTGCTGCAATTTCAGGTTACTATTTTGCTCATCCCCAGAGCAGATATTTTGGACTTGGGAAAATAGAACAAGATCAATTAGAAGATTACGCTAGAAGAAGAAAAATAAGTAAAGAAGAAGCAGAAAGATGGTTAGCACCAAACTTAGCTCAGAATAATAAATTAACAGCAAACGAACTATGAAAGTAACAGAACACATCCAAAAAGCAAAAGGAAAAATCCAATTCTCATTCGAGATATTGCCTCCTTTAAAAGGTCAAAATATCCAAGGTATTTTTGATTCTATAGCGCCTTTAATGGAATTTAAACCACCTTTCATAGACGTAACCTATCACAGAGAAGAATATGAATATCGAGAAGCTGGTAATGGACTATGGGAAAAAAGAGTCGTAAGAAAACGCCCTGGAACCGTAGGTATCTGTTCTGCTATACAAAGCAAATTCAAGGTAGATGCTATTCCTCATATCTTATGTGGTGGTTTTTCTAAAGAAGACACTGAAAACTTCTTAATTGATCTTGACTTTTTGGGTATAGACAATGTAGTAGCCTTAAGAGGAGATGCTGTTAAAAATGAAACTTATTTTAAACCAGAAGAAAAAGGTAATAAATACGCTTGTGATTTAGTACAGCAAATTCAAAATCTAAATGATGGTATCTACTTAGATCCCGAACTTGAAAACACAAGTAAAACAGACTTTTGTATTGGTGTCGCTGGATATCCAGAAAAACATATGGAAGCGCCTAACTTTGATACAGATTTAAAATATCTAAAGCAGAAAATAGACAAAGGAGCAGATTATATTATCACTCAAATGTTCTTTGATAATCAGAAGTTTTTTGATTTTGTCAAGTCATGCAGAGAAATCGGTATAGATGTTCCTATTATCCCAGGTCTGAAACCATTAGCTACACTAAGTCAATTAAATCTATTACCTCAACGTTTTAAAGTAGATTTACCTGATACATTAGTAGCTGAAGTACAGAAAGCCAAAGACAATACTGCTGTTAAGGAGATTGGTATAGAATGGTGTGCTCAACAAACAAAAGAATTAATAGCAGCTGGTATCCCAATCGTTCACTACTACTCTATGGGTAAATCAGAAAACATCAAACAAATTATTAAAAGAGCCTCTATCTAATTAATTCTCTTTTAAAGAGAAATGACTCAAGAATGTATTCTTAATTCCTAATTTATAATTATTTGTTTAGCTCCTTTTATTTAATGAATAAAGGGAGCTTTTCTATTAAGCAATACAACTTCCTATCTTCTAAAAACTTATCCCTATAATTAGGGATTTATCACAATATTCTATCTTTCATTGCATTATATAATAAATCAATGTTTACATTTATAAATAAAAACGCTATGAAAAAGACGCTTAAACTCTTAACTCTTCTGCTATTCGTAGCTGTATCTTCTTGTTCTAATCCTTCGCAAGTTCATGAAACTTCCAGCATTAACTTACTAGATAATAATGCAAGTGAAACTTCTGAAAACTCAAGTAATACGAATAGTCCAAGTTCTAAAGGAACACAAAATAATCAAGAGGAATCAGAGGCCATTGAACGTTTAATTGTCAAAGAAGGAAACTTGCGTTTTGAAACTGCCGATGCTAAAAAAACACGAGAGATAATTAATAATGAAGTTAAGCAATTTAACGGTTATATAGCTCAAGATAATTCCTCTAACTACAATTCGCGTACAGAATATACAGTAACCATACGCATTCCTGCAAAAGACTTTGAATCCCTACTTAATGGTATAAGTGAGACAGCTTCAAAAATAGATAGCAAAAACATCAGTACCATCGATGTAACAGAAGAATATATTGATGTTCAAGCAAGAATTAAAACTAAAAAAGAAATAGAAGAACGCTATAAAGAACTACTTAAAAAAGGTAATTCGATAGAAGACATCTTAAATATAGAAAGTAAATTAGGCGAGTTAAGAGCAGATATAGAATCTTTTGAAGGTAGATTAAAATACTTACAAAGCAGAATCTCTATGAGCACACTGACAGTCACTTTCTACGAAAAAGGAGAGTCTAGCAGTAGCTTTAGTAATGAACTGTCCTCTGCTCTAAGTGATGGATGGGATAATATGCTCACATTTATTATCGGTATCTTTCACATCTGGCCATTTATCTTATTATCAATTGCGATAATAGTTATCATACGAAGAATACGAAAACGTAAAAAACAAAATAAAATAAGTTAGTAGTAAACGAAAAATCCTTCTGTATAGAAGGATTTTTTCATTTATCTAAAATAGAACTATTTGATGATATTACTAATTGCTAAATACAGTGATAATAAATAGAGTTTGTCATCATATAATAGCTTAAAGAGCAACTCTACCATCACATTTATAATACAAAAAGAACTTCTTAAAAAAGAAATGTCTTACCCTTTACTGTAAGACATCTCTACACCTAATTATATCACTTAATTTATGCAAGTTCAAGAAAATCAAATATAAACTTTACATATATTATTACTCCATAATTCAAAAACTGCACCAAACTATCAAATTCCCTATTTTATATTTTAAAGAAACTCAGAAGAATAACTGTCACTCCCCATATAGAGCAATACTTGTACATAAAAGTAAGTAATGATAGTGCTATGTTAGGGCAATGATAGGGCAATGATGCCGCTATTTTAATAGGTTTTACCGGCATCATTGCGGTATCATAGCGGCATCATCTACAAAAAGAGAGTAAAAAGACAGCAATTAATCCTTTCTAGAAAACAATATTTACTGCTTTCTAGAAGGACATATCTGTAAAAATTAAGTGATAAGAATAAATGGTGTAATGACTGAAAATTGCATATACAGCAAAATATAAATACTAGAGATCACTATATAAATATACCTCATCTCTATAAATGACTATTGCTTTTTATAAAGATGAGGTAGAAATAAAATGTTTTGTATTATGCGATAATGATTATCTAATAAAGAACTAGTATTTACTACTATATAAAAGTAGAATTAGATAAAGTAAGGCTATCTTTAATTAACTACTTAGAAATCAATTCTTCAATTTTTTCTTGAAAGTCATCGTCTTGAATACCCTTCAACTTTTCAATTAAATATCCTTCAGGATTAAATAAGAAGTAGCTAGGTGTCCCTGTCATTCTATACATCGTAATAATCTTAAAAAGTTCATTATCACTATGTGATAGCAATATTCCTTTATTTCCTTTTAATTCTGAATAATACTTATGTTTATCTTTTTTATCATTCCCTGTATAGAAAGTAACATAAGTCACCTGATCTTTCAGAGAGTCTGCAATCACAGCAGTCTTTGGTGCTGCCTCTTGACAAAAACCACAATTAAGAGTAGAGAAATCTAACATTACATATTTACCATCAAAATATTCACTAAACTTAACCTCATTTCTATTACTATCCTCTGCCTTAAAATTATAATACTTATCTCCTAATTCTAGTGGAGGATAATCAATATAAACTTTTAGAAGTTGTACTTCATCAGTTATATAATAATTGGGATCTATTAAATCATATAATTCCTTTGCATATTCAGGCGTAAAATTTAAAACATTGTACATCATTAGTTTTCGCCCATAACTCGTATTTATATTCTTTTTAATAAAAGCATGGTCTTTTTCTGAGATTAAAAGGGTCAACTTTTAAATTTTACCAAAAGGCTGTTGCTCACTTAGATATACTTCAGCTACACTATCTCTATCTTTGCCTTCTGCTAAAAGTTTATAGAACTCATCTACGTAGATTGCCCTTTCTTTAATTAGATGATTAATCTCTGATTTATTCTCATATCTCAAACTATCATGAGGTGAATTCATAGCTCTAAGTTTATCAGAAAAGTTATCTATTGCTCCATTTATCTCAACTGATTCATTATCCAAAAAGAAAAAAGCATATTTTGGATTATTTCCAGTATAAGCAATCAACTGTACAAAATTAGGAGCTTCTTGTAATGCCATTGATACGTCAATCTTTCCATCCTTTAAATAAAATTCTTGTTGCTGCTTACCACTTGATAATACCATTTTAATACTATCGCTAATTCCTTCAATATTACCAGTAATATGAAGTTTCTCTTGTGCTTGTACTACGACTGGTAGCAATAGGACAAGCATTATAGCTACAATACACTTCATAATCTAATCATTTTAAATATTAATATTACATTCTTAAGATAATCCACTATCGATTTAACTTAAGAAATAGCTAGTCTAATATGGTAAACTGCATAAGCAGATTTAAAAACTTACCTCTTTTTTCTTTATAGTAACACTTCCCTTTATTAAAATTAGACTATCTTCAATTAACTACCTAGAAATCAATTCTTCAATTCTTTCTTGAAAGTCACTACCTTGCATAGCTATAAACCTTTTTATTAATTTTCCTTCTGGGTTAAATAATAAATAATTAGGAGTTATATCTTGTCTATACATCGCGATGATCTTTAGAAAATCATTACCGCTTTGTGATAACAATATTCCTTTATTCCCTTTTAATTCTGAATAATACTTAACTATATCTTTTTTATCACTTTCTGTATAAAAAGTAACATAAGTCAACTGATTTTTCAGAGAGTCTGCAATCACAGCAGTCTTTGGTGCTGCCTCTTGACAAAAACCACAATTAAAAGTAGAAAAATCTAACATTACATACTTACCATCAAAGTATTCACTAAACTTAACTGTATTTCCGTTAACATCCTTAGCCTTAAAATCATAATACTTATCTCCTAATTCTAATGGTGTACTCTCCGCTAGTGCTTTTAAATATTGTACTTCTTTTTTATCAATAAACTCTGGCTTTACAGCATCTAATAAAACTTTAAACTGTTCTATACTATAATTACCAGTCGTAAATCGCAATAAAGACCTTCCATAGTCAGAATTTATATTATTCAATATAAATCCAAATTCTTTCTGCGCCATCTGATCCTCAATACCATTGTATTTTTCAATAGCTTGTTGTTTAATACTATCTGTTAGTACTCCTTCTTCATCTAGTCTCTTCATATCTAAATAAATCTGGTTCATCTCATCTTTAAATTTCTTTGTCAATAAAAAATATTCATACCTAAGAGCATCATTACTAGAGCCGATAGCTTTTAAATTTCCTCCAAAATCATTTATAGATCCTTGTAAAGTAACTTCCTCATTTCCTAAGAAAAAACTAGTACGCTTAATTCCATCATTTTTGAAAACATATAAATAAACAAATGATGGAGCTTCTTGTAACGTCATTGATACGTCAATCTTTCCATCCTTTAAGTAAAACTCTTGCGCAGCCCCCTCACCCGATAAACGTAGTTTTGTTTCATTATCAATTCCTTCAATATTACCTGTAATATGAAGTTTCTCTTGCGCTTGCACTACCACTGAAAGCAACTGTAAAACTCCTAAAAACAATAGTTTTCTCATATCAAAAAATACTAAATAGTTATAAGCTTTAATTATTCATTGCATCTAATATTGATTTTTTAAGATCAATATTAGTACCTAAAAACTTACCTAAAAACACACCTTCTGGATTAAATAATAAATAAGTAGGTGTTCCTGTATTTCTATACATTGCTATAACTTTAGAATAATCACCCTCCTTATTCCAGATAATATTTCCTTTGCCTCCTTTGAGCTTGTAATACTCTTCTGCATCTATTCTATTATTTCCCGTATGATAAGTAATATAAACCAATTTATCTTTCAAATCCTCTGCTAACTCTGCAGTCTTTGGAGCTGCCATATAACAAAAACCACAATTCACATTAGAGAAATCTAACATTACATACTTACCATCAAAGTATTCACTAAACTTAACCTCATTTCCGTTAATATCCTCTGCTTTAAAATCATAATACTTATCTCCTAATTCTAATGGTGTACTCTCCGCTAGTGCTTTTAAAAATTGTACTTCTTTCTTATCAATAAACTCTGGCTCTACAGCATCTAATAAAATTTTAAACTGCTCAACACTATAATTACCAGTCGTAAATTGCAATAAAAACCTTCCATAGTCAGAATTTATATTTTTTAAAATAAAACCAAATTCTTTTTGTGCCCTACGGTGCATTATATCCTTCCATTTATTACTAGTTTGCTGTTTAATACTATCTGTTAGTAACTCTTTTTCAGCTAAGCTCTTCATATCTATATTGAGTTGTTTTATCTCATCTTCAAATTCCTTTGTCAATAAGTAATTCTCATACCTTAAGCCATCATAGATAGAACCGATTGCTTTTAAATTTCCTCCAAAATCATCTATAGATCCTTCTAAAGTAACTTCCTCATTTCCTAAGAAAAAACTAGTATATTTACTCTCCCCTTCCTCTAAAACAATTAAATAAACTGATGACGGGGTTTCTTGTAACGTCATTGATACATCAATCTTTCCATCCTTTAAGTAAAACTCTTGCTCAGCTCCCTCAACCGATAAACGTAGTTTTGTTTCATTATCAATTCCTTCAATATTACCTGTAATATGAAGATTCTCTTGCGCTTGGACTACCACTGAAAGCAATAATAGCAGAGATATAGTTATTTTATTAATCATGATTCAGTAAATTAGACTTTAATTATTAATAATTTGGACGATATACTATCTATATAACTTAATAAAGAGTATAACTATTGTTCTAAAGTATATTATTAAAATCCTAAAGTAACTCATTTAAGCCTAATGATAACATTGCTTCACTAAAGAAAAGGAGCTATTCACAAATAAATCATACTTTATTACTTCTAATTATTTTATAGAATAATCATCTTTTACAGATCTCCTTTTTAACGTATCAATTGGTCAATTCGAAATAATGTCTATTTTTGTTTACCAACTAAAAACTATTCAAACATTATGAAACCAGATTTATTTAAAGCACCTGATTATTATTTATTAGATGATTTATTAACAGAAGAACATAAATTAATACGAGATACAGCACGAGCTTGGGTTAAAAAAGAAGTTTCTCCTATTATCGAAGACTTTGCTCAACGTGCAGAATTCCCAAAACAATTAATACCAGGCTTAGCTGAAATTGGAGGTTTCGGTCCATATATACCGACTGAATACGGAGGAGCAGGATTAGATCAGATATCTTATGGTCTTATCATGCAAGAAATAGAAAGAGGAGACTCCGGTATTCGCTCTACCTCATCTGTACAATCATCTTTAGTTATGTATCCTATTTGGAAATATGGTAATGAGGAACAACGTAAAAAATATCTACCTAAATTAGCAACAGGTGAATACATCGGCTGTTTTGGACTTACAGAACCAGACTATGGTTCTAATCCTGGAGGTATGGTTACCAATTTTAAAGACATGGGTGACCATTACTTATTAAATGGTGCAAAGATGTGGATATCAAATGCTCCATTTGCTCAGATAGCTGTAGTATGGGCTAAAAATGAAGAAGGTCGTATTCATGGGTTAATTGTAGAAAGAGGAATGGAAGGATTCACTACTCCTGAGACGCATAACAAATGGTCTTTAAGAGCTTCTGCTACTGGGGAGCTTATTTTTGACAATGTCAAAGTTCCAAAAGAAAACTTATTACCAAATAAATCAGGATTAGGCGCTCCTTTAGGATGTCTAGATTCAGCTCGTTACGGAATCGCATGGGGAGCAATAGGTGCAGCAATGGACTGCTATGATACTGCATTGAGATATTCACAAGAGCGCATTCAATTTGACAAACCTATCGGAGCAACGCAATTGCAACAAAAAAAATTAGCAGAGATGATTACTGAAATTACCAAAGCTCAATTACTAACATGGCGCCTAGGAGTATTGCGCAATGAAGGAAGAGCTACTACTGCTCAAATCTCAATGGCTAAAAGAAATAATGTGGCTATGGCACTAGATATTGCTAGAGATGCTAGACAAATGCTGGGTGGAATGGGAATAACTGGCGAGTATTCGATTATGCGCCACATGATGAATTTAGAATCAGTAGTAACTTATGAAGGTACACATGACATTCATCTATTAATTACGGGAATGGACGTAACAGGATTTCCTGCATTCAAATAAAATATATCTCAATAGATAAACTTTATATAAAGAGCTTCTCAATACAGAGAAGCTTTTTTATTTTTGTAAAAAGAAAAAACGATATGACTATTCAAGAAGTAAATAAACTAATTACCCCTGAAAGAGAAGCATTACTTCAACATCCTCTTTATACTAAAATAAAAACAATAAAAGACTTAAGCGCTTTTATGGAAGGACATGTATATGCAGTTTGGGATTTTATGTCTTTATTAAAAGCATTACAACAAAAACTTACTTGTACTACTGTGCCTTGGTTCGCATCAGAACACCCACAAACAAGATACTTAATAAACGAGATTGTATTAGCTGAAGAATCTGATATAGCAATGGATGGCAGCCGTCAAAGTCATTTTGAAATGTATCAAGATGCAATGGCTACAGCGAATGCGGATACTACACCAATCAATGATTTAATCCAAAGTTTAAAATCAGGAACTCCTATTCAGCAAGCTATTAAAAATAGTGATATTGATCAAAAGCTAAAAGACTTCTTATATTTTACATTTGATATCATTGAAAAAGGAAAATCTCATGAAATAGCTGCGGCATTCACTTTCGGTAGAGAAGATTTGATACCAGATATGTTTACAGAGATATTAAAAGGTCTTCAACAAAACTTTCCAGAGACAGATTTATCAAAACTAATCTACTACTTTGAACGCCATATTGAACTTGATGGTGATGAACACGGTCCTATGGCAATGCAAATGATTGCAGAACTATGTGGTGATGATCAACAAAAATGGGATGAAGTAGTCGCTGTATCAAAAGAAGCATTAAAAAAGAGATATGGGATGTGGGATGCAATCGAAAATAGAATTGCTAACTCATAAACTTAACAAAGAGTAAACACCCTAGTGATATATTATCACTACTTTTATATATTAACTAATAAATACGAGGACATGAAAGGAAAAAATGCAATCATTACAGGAGGAGGTAGAGGACTTGGAAAAGCTACTGCTATTGCTTTTGCAAAAGAAGGAATCAATGTAGCTATCACAGGTAGAAATGAACAAAAACTACAAGAAACTGTAAAAGAACTAAAAAGCTTAGGTGTAAAAGCTACTTATGCTGTTTTTGATGTTACCGATAAAGAAAAAGTAAAATCAGAAATTAAAAAAGTGATTGATACATTAGGAGGTATTGATATATTAGTTAATAACGCAGGAATATCAGAATTTGGTAAATTCACAGATATGCCAGCTGATAGATGGGAAGAGATTCTCTTAACTAACGTAATGGGAGTTTATAATGTTACAAGAGAAGTATTGCCTTATTTAATTGAGCAAAATGAGGGTGATATATTTAATGTAGCTTCAACAGCAGGGTTAAATGGTAATGCAACTACTTCTGCTTATTCAGCATCTAAATTTGCAGTAATTGGGATGTCAGAGTCTTTAATGAAAGAAGTGCGTAAAAACAACATTCGCGTTTGTACGTTAACGCCAAGTACTATTGCATCAGATATGTCAATTGAACTAGGGTTAACTGATGGAAATCCAGATCATATTCTTCAACCTGAAGATTTTGCTGAGTTAATCGTTGCTACTTTAAAATTACCTAGAAGAGCAATGTTGAAATCTGCTTCACTTTGGACAACAAATCCAGCATAAATATATTAAAAAGAGGGACGTACTGTCCCTCTTTTTATTTTGCCCCCTATTCTATTAAATTTCAATACTTTACTATTAGAAACAATTTTAATCAACTTAGATAATAATAATCAAGTACGCATTCGTTTTTTAATTACATTTGCGGCGTTTTTATCATTCTTCATTCTATGATTCGCAAGCTTTTTCGCTTTTCTTTAAAAGTGATATTATGGTTTATCGGACTGAGTTTATTCTTTGTTATTCTATTCAGATTTGTTCCTGTACCTTATACTCCTTTAATGTTTATAAGAGGTTATGAACAAATCAAAAGTGACAAACCCTTTACACTTAAACATCAATGGGTATCATTAGATAAGATTAATGTCAACTTACAGAAAGCCGTTATTATAACAGAAGATGGGCATTTCCTTAAGCACAACGGCTTTGATATGAAAGCGATTGAGAAGGCAATGAAGAATAATGAAAAAGAAAATGCTAGAATTAAGGGAGGAAGTACTATTTCGCAACAGACTGCTAAGAACGTATTTCTCTGGCCAGGACGCAGCTATATAAGAAAAGGATTTGAAGCATATTTCACAGTACTTATCGAAATATTCTGGTCGAAAGAACGCATTCTAGAGGTCTACTTAAATAGTATAGAGATGGGAGATGGCGTCTATGGAGCACAAGCAGCAGCCCAATATTGGTATCGAAAAGACGCAATAAAACTCACTTCTGCAGAAGCAGCTAGTATTGCAGTAATTTTACCTAATCCTCGAAAGTACAAAGCTACTAATTCGGGACCTTATATAAGTAAGAGAAAACAACTGATAACCAAATACATAAATTCATACGGAAAACTCACCTTTACAGAGGATAAAGCTGACATCAAAAAAGGGAAAAACAAATAAAATGCCCATAATTATAATTTATTTCTATTTTTTTTTCGCTGTGTGTACATTTTTTTTTAATTTTGAGTTAAACACTAAGTGAAATTAAATAAAAATAACTATGAAAAAAGCAATGTTATCATTAGCTGTATGTGGATTAATATTCGCTACATCTTGTAAAGACGCAAAGAGCGATGCTGATAAGGCAAAAACAGAAGTAAGTGCAGAGGCTAAAGAGGCAGCTGAAAAATTTGACAAAGCTAAAGAAGAAGCTGGAACAAAATTAGAAGAAGCGAAAAAAGCTGTAGAAGAAGCAGTAAAAAGCGGAGATAAAGAAGCAGAAGCTAAAGCTAAAGAAGTATTGAAAGATGCAGAAAAAACTTGGGAAGATGCTAAACAAAAAGCTGAAGATGCTTATAAAAATCTAAAAGCTGAAACAGAAAAAGCGGCTAAAGATCTAAAAGAAGATGCTAAAGACGTTAAAAATGACGCTGACAAAAAAGCTGAAGAATTAAAAGCTAAAGCTGAAGATGCTAAAAAAGACGCTGAGAAAAAAGTGGACGAATTAGAAACTAAAGCTGAAGACGCTAAAAAAGATGCTGAGAAAAAAGCAGAAGAAGAAAAAGCTAAAGTAGAGAAAGCTGCTAAAGAAGCTAAACAAGGCTTAAAAAATGCAGCTGACGCATTAAAATAATAATTACTAAAGGATAGCAAATTGCTATCCTTTTTTTATTTTCTCGTACGACATAACATTGATTACACCACTGTCGATTTACAAGATTCTATAAAATTATTCAATAGTAATATTACTATAAATTATCACAATATCAGACTTTTGTATCATTTTTTTGTACCTTTATATAAACAAAAAATCACAATGTTATGAAAGCAAATATAGGTCTTACAGACAACGCACGTCAACATATCGCTGAGGTATTATCTCATTTATTAGCAGATGAATTCGTATTATACACTAAAGTTAGAAATGCACATTATAACGTAGAAGGAATTGACTTCCATTCTAAACACGTTTATTTCGAAACTTTATATAATGAGCTAATAATTGATGTTGATGCAATTGCAGAACGTATTAAAACACTAGGACATTACGCTCCTTCTTCTTTAACTGACTATTTACGTTTAACGCATTTAACAGAGAAAAGAAGTACAACTGATAATGATAGTAAATCTTGGGTAAAAGAATTACTTATCGACTATGAAATGATTATTACTTACATTAGAGAGAACATAGACTCTATCGAAGAATATAATGATAAAAGTACTGCTGACTTCTTAATTGGGTTACTAGAACAGCATGAAAAAACAGCTTGGATGTTACGAGCTCACTTAGGTTAATAAATTACAAACTGTCCAATATTTAGGTTTGCCTTTTGATAGGCAAACCTTTTTTTATATTTTTACCTCAAACAATAATAATTAACATGAAAAAACTGTACGCCTTAGCAATTATGCTTTTTGGACTAGTATCTTGTACATCAAATACTAATGAAATAGAAACAGCTAAGACATTCCAAAATAAGTTAAATAAAGAATTTGCTAATACTGAAACTTCGCCATTACCAAAGGATGCTATAAAAACATTCAAAGGTTTAGATTTCTTCCCTGTACAAGAGGATTTCATTATATCTGGGAAATTAGAAAGAACCCCAAATGAAAAACCTTTTGAGATGAATACTACCACTAGTAGAAAACCTATATATGTAAGATATGGTATAGTGACATTTGAGTACAATAACAAAACTTATAAAGTAGATATTTTTCAAGATGTTAATTTGAGAAATAAAAAAGAATACGAAAAGCATTTATTTCTTCCCTTCACAGATTTAACTTCAGGAGATACTACTTATGGGGGAGGACGTTATCTAGATCTAGAGATACCTGATGGAGAAGACATCATTTTAAACTTTAATATGGCTTATAATCCATACTGCGTCTATAACCCAAAGTTTTCATGCCCTATTCCACCAGAACAAAACTTTTTAGAATTCGAAGTTAACGCAGGAGTAAAAGATTACAAATACGAATAGAAAAGATAGCAAGAAACGGATTGTGATGACCTAAGATGCTCTATACTTTTGAAGCTTTAAATCAAATCGATATGAAACTAAAAGGTAAAGTAGCTCTTATTACAGGCGCTACAAGTGGTATTGGTAAAGCAACTGCCCAATTATTAAGTGATGAGGGAGCACAAGTAATCATTACTGGTAGGTATAGCGATACAGTAGAAAATACTGTAAAAGAAATAGGTAGTCAAGTTATAGGCATTGTATCTGATGCAAGCTCAATGTCAGACTTAATGAAGCTGCAAGGAGTATTAAAATCACATACTGATCATTTAGATATTGTCTATGTCAATGCCGGTTTTGGCAAGTATGCTCCTATCGAATTGATAGATGAGTCACATTATAATGAGATGTTTGACACTATCGTTAGAGGAACGCTGTTCACTGTGCAACAAATACTGCCACTAATGTCCACTAATAGCGCTATCATTCTCAATACTTCTATAGTTACAGAGGTAGGCATGCAGAACTCAAGCGTGTATTCTGCTGCAAAAGCAGCAGTGCAGTCTTTTACAAAGACTTTTGCAGCTGAATTAATAAGTAAAGGGATACGCGTAAATGCTGTATCTCCTGGTCCTATACAAACAAATTACTTCGATAGATCTAATTTGTCTAAAGAACAAGTAGAACAATTTACAACATCTTTTGCTCCTCAAGTACCAATACAGCGTTTTGGACTGCCCTCTGAAGTAGCACAAGCAGTATTGTTCTTAGCCTCTGATGATGCCTCATTTATAGTTGGTACTGAACTAAGTGTAGATGGCGGTTTCCCAAAGATAAAGACCAATTAATACAAATAGAAAAGGCGAGTCAATTTCTTGACTCGCCTTTTATTTATCAAAGATAAGAGATTATTATTTTAATTTCTTAACTCCCATATTGTATAATGTGAACGCTTGTAAATCAACGTTTTCTTGTACTTGTTGTGCAATTGATTTACCTGCCCCATGACCTGCATTAGTTTCAATGCGAATAAGCATAGGATTATTCCCTGTATTTTTAGCTTGTAACTCAGCAGCAAATTTAAAGCTGTGTGCTGGAACAACTCTATCATCATGATCTCCTGTTGTAATCATTGTTGCTGGATAAGCAACTTCTCTTACATTGTGTAAAGGAGAATATCCCTTAATGTACTCAAACATCTCTTTACTATCCTCAGAAGTACCATAGTCATAAGCCCATCCTGCACCTGCTGTGAATGTGTGGTATCTAAGCATATCTAATACACCAACTGCTGGTAAAGCTACCTTCATAAGATCAGGACGTTGAGTCATAGTAGCTCCTACTAATAATCCTCCATTTGACCCACCTTTAATAGCTAAGAAATCAGAAGAAGTATATTTATTGTCGATTAAATATTGAGCCGCGGCAATGAAATCATCAAACACATTTTGTTTTTGCATTTTAGTTCCTGCAACATGCCATTCTTTTCCATACTCTCCACCACCTCTAAGATTTGGTACTGCATACACACCACCGTTTTCTAACCAAATAGCATTAGCAATACTAAATGAAGGAGTTAGACTAATATTAAATCCTCCATAAGCATATAACATAGTAGGATTCGTTCCGTCTAATTTAATTCCCTTTTTATGAGTAATAATCATAGGAACTTTAGTTCCATCTTTTGAAGTATAGAATACTTGTTTTGACTCATATTGAGAAGAGTCAAACTTTACTTTAGGTTGCTCATATACTTTAGAAGTACCATCTTTAGGATCAAAAGCATAAATAGTTCCTGGAGTAATGTAATTAGTAAACGAGTAATAAAGAGTTGTATCTTCTTTTTTACCACCAAAACCGCCTACACTTCCTACACCAGGTAATTCAATTTCTCTAATTTCTTTTCCTGAATAGTCATACTGTTTTACCATAGAAACAGCATCCTTTAAATAGCTAGCAAATATATATCCAGCACCTTTAGTAGGTGTTAGTACATTCTCCGTTTCAGCAATAAAGTCTACCCAATTATCTTGTTTTGGATTAGTAGCATCTACTGTTACTACTCTAGAGTTAGGTGCTTTATAATCAGTAACGATAAAAAGCTTACCATCTTTACTGTCTAATACGTAATTACTACTATCAAAGTTATTTACAATAGTAACTATTGGGCTATTCGCTTTAGTTAAATCTTTAATGTATAATTCATTTCCGTAAGTAGAATTAGCAGCAGAAATTACTAGATATTTATTATCTCCTGTTACTGAACCTCCTACATATCTTCTCTTTTGATCTTTTCCAAAGATTAGAGCATCGTCTTTTTGTGAAGTACCTAATTTGTGATAATACAATTTATGTTGATCTGTTTTAGCAGACAGTTCACTTCCTTCAGGTTTATCATAGCTAGAGTAATAGAACCCTTCATCTCCAAACCAAGAAACTCCACTAAACTTAACGTCAACTAGAGTATCTCCTATCACCTCTTTCGTTTTTGTATCAAGTACAATAATTTTTCTCCAATCACTTCCACCTTCTGAAATAGCGTATGCAGCTTTACTTCCGTCTTCAGAGAAATCGATACTACCCAATGATGTAGTACCATCAGCTGAGAATTTATTAGGATCTAAGAATACTTCTTCTTTTCCTTCTGCATCTTTACGATACAAAATAGATTGATTCTGTAACCCATCATTCTTAAAGAAATAAGTGTAATCACCTTCTTTAAATGGAGCGCCTATCTTTTCATAATTCCAAGCTTCTTCCATTTGTTTTTTCAATTGGTCTCTGAAAGGGATTTGAGCTAGATAATCAAAAGTCACTTCATTTTCTGCTTTTACCCATGCAGCCGTTTCTTCAGAGCGGTCATCCTCTAACCAACGGTAAGGATCAGCTACTTCAACATCAAAATAAGTATCTACTACTTCGCCCTTTTTTGTGTCTGGATATGTTAGACTAGTTGCTGATTCATTGCTTCCTTGTTTACAAGAAACAATCACCGTAGCGACTAATAGTGTCATAATCGTTTTTTTCATAAATTATTAGAGTAAAAAATTAGTTAAAAACAAATATATATAAAAGTAAACAGTAATAGAAGCGTTTACTTATAAAGAAAAAAGCAAGGAGTGGGGACTTCCTTGCTTTTTTAAAAAAATTAAATAGGATAAACATCTTCTTAATGAGTATGCCCGTGATCATGATCATGATCGTGACCATCTTCTCCTTCAATTTTATCTACTATTTCTATATTTCTAAAAACCATAGTTTGGTTTCCTGCTTTATCCACAACTTTTACTACAAAATGATAAGCACCACGTTTAGCATCCTTATCGATTACAATTTCATGTTGATGAACATGTGTATTTCTTAATCCATAGATATCATCCCATGTTCTATTGAATTTAAAAGGCTGACGTGCCTCGTTCTCTTCATCATGGTCGTGGTCGTGGTCGTGACCATCTGCAAGAATTACACTAAATGCCTTAGTATCACTATGTCCTGTATGGTCATGGCCATCAAAATTATTATGAATATCAACATTGTAAGAACCTAGAGCTTCATTATCTGAAAGATCCATATCAAAATGGACATCTTTACCTGCTTGTAATTTTGCTCCTTCTACAGGTGCATTAAGTATTACTACTGGTTTTTCTGTGTCTACATTGTCATCACCTGATGTACATGAGGTAAAAGTAAAAACACTAGCGATTGATAATAAAGAGATATATTTTAAATTTTTCATTGTATTTATTTTAATTATTTAAACTTGAGTTGTGCAAAATGAATTTCTAAATATTAGAACTATTAGGCGGCCCTCTTAACTTTAAATAAACAACTGATAAATCTCTATAATGCTCCGTTACATTATCTAGTACTTCTTTATAATCAAGAGTGTGGAACACCTCCCAATGAAAAAAAGTAACTTCTAATAATGGAGCAGTTTTACAAAGGTACTGCTCACAATAATGAACAGTATTACTATCAACCCATTCTAGGTTATTATTCTTTTTACCAAATGTATGTTTAACGATAACATAGTGTAAATTGTTACTAATATGTGGTACAATAAAGACCAATAACATAAAAGCAAACCACAGAACACGTATGTTCTTGTTTCTCATTAAAATGGTATTTGTATCATTAATTGAATAGAACGTCCTAACTCAGGTATTTCCAATGGTCTATAAAAACTCATGTGGTTCAATATCTTTTTATCAAAAATATTAGTAGCGACAAGACTCGCTTTAGCCTCTACTTTTCCAAACATTAGTGTAGAAGAAATACCAGCACCATAGCTAACAGAACTTGGTGTAATCTCTTCCCCTTGTGCGATGCGCTCTTGTTTAGCAAACCACTTACCATTAAAATAGACCTCTGGCTTTTTAAAGAATTTAAAATCATTAAACTCATATTTCAATTCACCGAAAAAGTTCATAGGAGGTGAAAAAGGAAGTGGATAATCCCCTTTCTTTCCATTAGAAACTTGTCTATTGTAGATATACTCAAATACTCCTTCTAGTGTAAAATGTCTTAAGAAACGTTGTTCTGCCTTCCACTCTATACCTGTGATAATCGCCTCTGATTGTGAGTACTCATAGATTTGCCCACTATCAGGAAGTACAGAAAACTTGCCTGATGGTTTTAAAAATATATAGTTAGAGAAATAATAAGCATAAGGACTCAGTGTAGTACTAAAATTGGTGCTTTCATAACTCGCTCTAAAATCAAAAGCTAACCCTTGTTCTGGATCTAGATTAGGATTCCCTTTTTCATGTCTAAAAGCACCGTGGTGTACTCCATTTGATGCTAACTCAATAGCTGTAGGAAATCTAAAGTTTGTTCCTAATGTTGCTGCTACTTCTATTTTAGATGTTAATTCATATTTAGCACCGATCATCGCATTAAAACTAGAAAAGTCTTTATCTAACTTGTGACTGCGTTGCGCATAATCAGCGGCAAAATTATGTGAATGTCCCATCCCTTTTAGATAGTCATATAAATACGCATCATAAAAAGGTTTAATATGAATCTCAGCATAATCTGCTCTCACTCCAGCTTCCCAACTCATACGCTCATTTACATAGTGCTCATGTGTAGCAAATACTCCAACGCCATAGCGATTAAATTTTGGAAGTAGGAATCCAAAACCATCTATTACGTTATTTTGATAATTGTATTGTAAACCAATTGTACTTTTGTGATTCTTAGGTGAAATATATTCATACTTCACTGCAGCATCAAACGTATTAAGAACAAACTGTAGCTCTAAATTAGGATTCTTAGCTGGTGCTTCTTGATTGTCGAAATGCGTATGAAACTTACTGTTCTCCTGACGTTTATTATTTTGCCATGAAAGTACTGCAGACAATTTACTATTGTCTGTAATATCATAACTAAAACTATTAATCACCTTAAAGTGATTCACGCTTTGATTTGGCAAGCCAATATCTCTGTGATTTCCATCATCAATTACAGAAGATATATCTGGTAATCCATGTGATCCAGGAAAGAAGCCACTCTTATCATAAACATTACTGATACTTAAGATATTTTTCACTTTTTTATCCACGTAACCTATCTGTCCGTATAACGCAAAGTTTTTACCTGCTGTATTCTTCATACGTCCATTGTAAATAGGAATTTTAGTATCTAAATAATTAATACGATCTGTCGGTACACGGTAATCTCCATAATCTTGACCAGTAGCTTTGAACTTATAGAAAAACTTGTCCTCACGTGCTTTTATTTGTACAGAAGCCCCATAAGAATCATTTACAGTCTTACCAAAAACAGTAGCTTGCCCAGAAAAAGAATGTACCTGAGGTACTTTTTCATTATTAATCTTAATAACTCCTCCTATAGCATCACTACCATATTCAATTGCTCCAACACCTTTTATAATTTCAACTTCTTCAGTACTAAATGCATCTATTTCTAGACCGTGATCAGCCCCCCATTGTTGACCTTCTTGTTTTGTGCCATTTTCAGCGACTGCAACTCTATTAAAACCTAATCCTCTAATTATAGGTTTCGATGCACCTGCACCAATTTCCATAGCGTTGACTCCTGGAATAGCCTCTAATGTTTTAGCAAAAGAACCATTGAACTTTTCAGTAAGTTCCTGATTGCTGATTTTATCTATATGCGTGATTGTCTTATTTCCCTTAGCAGATACTACTACTTGGTCTAATAATGTAATATCTTCTTTTAGGTGAAAGTGAAGAGATAATTCTCCATTAACATCAATAGTTTTACTAACTGACTCATATCCTATATAATTGATAACTAAAGGATAGACACCTTTTTTAACACTGTTAAATACAAACTTACCTTCAGCATCAGTCATTGTTGCTTGATCACCTAATATAATAGTACTCCCCACTAATGCAACTCCATAATTATCAGATATTTCCCCTTTGACAATAAACTTATTGTCTTGCGAAAACATATTAATTGATAGCAATAGAGAGAATACAACAAGTATAATTCTCATAATTGTTTAACGATAAACTTTTTTATTAAATATAAACACACAGAATTGTGTATTTGCTTGAACTATCTGTTCTTAGAATTATCTTAAAAATACAAGTCCCTTTAAAGCAAATGAAAATAAATACAATCAATAGATACTATACAATAACATAGTACTAATGATACCTAAGTTCAATAACTTCAGAAAACTAAATTTTTAAAATAATCAAGATTATGCCATCACAGGTGGGGCACGCAGAGAATAGTAAATGTGAGATAAAGGAACAAAAGTATTAACTACTACTTCTTGTACTTTCTCTAAAACAGGGAAAGTATCAAAAGTAATATCTAAGATATCAGCAGACAAACTTGGCACCAAGATGCTATCACAAGCAAAACACTTGTCTAGCTGTCCATGATTCTCTTTCCATTCTAATTGAGTACTTAATTGTTCACGATGTTCTGTAAAATGGGCATGTGTAGAATGCTCTTCTTCATAGACCATGAAAGAAGAAATATGCTCATAACTATGGACAAATTGAAATATTATGGTAAACATAAATGATACCATTAACAATACTCTTGCTATATTTCTCCTTTTTTCCATCGCAACAAATATAGATAAGAAATCCTAAAAATGAGCAGTATCTAACTTTTTTTTAAATAAAAATTACTCTTTGGATTGTTTTTCATAACAATTATTGTCTTCATCATCTTTTTCATTTCGTTTATTAAGACAGATGTTGGCTATTATTTCTCTATCTCTAAATGTTTAAGCTTTTATGAATCAAAATCAGCATTAGCCTTAATTAATTGATTAGTTATGTCTTCAAAAAAGATTTCTATGTCAAATAGTTCCTTTACAAATCAATAGGCTATGGGTTTTTATCTAACTATTTTAATTATCTGAGCATAATAAAAACTACCTCACTTTTTTTTAACCCTAAAAAACACAATCAGCTAAAGTACAATACTTTACTTTAAAAATAATCTATTGAGCTAAAATTGGTATGCTTGCTAAAGCTAGTATTCATAAGGACTCAAGCAAATTCCTTCAACACTTCTTCAACACTTCCCCATGATTGCTCCATATATAGGGCTGGTTATTGAAGGAATCTTGAAGAAGTGTTGATGCATTGTTGAAAAAATCATATCCTCTATAGTACTAAAGATATATATGGTATCCATTATTCCGCGAATCATTTTAGGCACTTCTATTCAAAAAGACCTCCCTTTTTTAATCCTTAGCTCTTTAAACTTATATTATCATAAGTTCATATCTAAATAAAAATCCTTTCTTACCTTTACACTCTTAATCATATTTAATAATGAATAGTAAATTATTAGGAAGCATCTTGATTATAGCTGGTTCTTCTATTGGAGCAGGTATGTTAGCAATGCCTATTACTTCTGCAGGTGTTGGTTTTTTAGGAACTACTCTCTTGCTATTTATTATTTGGTTTGCAATGTGCTATACTGCACTTTTAATGGTGCGCATATACGATTATAATCTTCCTACTGACGGCTTCGATACACTGACAAAAAAATACGCCAATAAAAGTATTAATAGGTTAGCAGGCTTAAGTCTAATGTTTTTAATCTATGGACTTACCGCAGCTTATATGACTGGAGGCGGAACTATTGTAAAATCTAATGTCGATCTATTATTTGATACTAATATCGACAATAGGCTAGCGATATTAGCTTTTTCAATTGTATTTAGTGGGATAGTAATTATAAGTACTCGATCAGTAGATATGATCACAAGAGGTCTTTTTGCCGCTAAACTAGTTTTCTTGTTATTACTTGTTTTATTAATGGCTCCATTAATAAAAGGAGAAAACCTACTGCATATGCCTCTAAGTCAAGGAATCATATTAACCTCACTTCCTGCCATTTTTACCTCATTTGGTTTTCATGGAAGTATACCAACTATTGTCAATTACCTAGATGGGAATAAAAAATTATTAAAAAAGGCTTTTATCCTTGGTAGTTTACTTCCATTAGTTGTTTATCTTATCTGGCAAATTGTAGTACTCGGAAGTTTAGACCAAACTAGCTTTATGATTATCATGAAGAAGAATCTAGGTCTAGAAGGACTTATACTAAGCATCAGAGAGATGTCTCATTCAGCTAATGTAGAAACATTATTCAGCTTATTTGCTGCTACGGGATTAGGAACCTCTTTTTTAGGAGTGAGTATAGGATTGTTTGATTACTATAAAGATTTGTTTAAGAATAAATCAAAGGCAATTATCACCCCATTATCGGGAGCTACTACCTTTATTCCACCACTCTTGTTTGCACTATTTTACCCTACTGGCTTTATAGTTGCATTAGGATATGCTGCTATTGCAGGAGTTATCTTAGCTTTAATTATTCCTTCGGTATTATATATAAAGGCAATGAAGTATCACAAACAGCCTATTTCAGCCTTACAATATGCTATATTAGGGTTTATATTCTTTTTGTCAATATTAGTTGTTATTGCTCAACTAATCATTGTGTCAGCTTAAGGCATCTTAATATTACTTAAAGAATTACTAAAGTCAGTTAATAATCTTTATTTACCCCTTTTATTTAGTTCGGAAAACAGGACAAAATCTCGTTATTTCGTACCTTTGCAAATTAACTTTGGCTTAATATGCAACAAAATTATTTATATATAATACTGCTTATTATCACGTTCTTAATTTGTCCAACTGCACAAGCACAACAACAAGAAGACGCTGATAATAAAAACATTGCACAAGATAGTGTAATGAAAAATAAAAAATTTCTTGATCGGATTGTTAATTATTTTGAAGAAGCAAAAAAAGATAAGTCACAAAGCAAATTTGATTTATCCTTTATTGGAGGACCTAGTTATTCGGTAGATACTAAATTAGGAATTGGTATAGTAGCTTCAGGACTCTATCGATTAGATAAAGAAAATATGGCTTTACCTCCATCAAGTGTATCTATTTATACTAATTTTACTACTAGTGGCTTCTTTTCAATCGGTGTTGAAAACAATAGTATTTTTCCCAATGATGACTATCGTTTTAATTATGATATGCACTTTGCTTATATGCCAAGTAAGTTTTACGGGATAGGATATGACGCTGGTGAAGCATCTAAATACACTAAATACGATGAATATCAACTAGGATTAAAAGCAGATATACTTAAAAAGGTACTTCCAAATACTTATGTTGGGCTTACATTCTCTGCGCAAAATTATAAAGCTAAGAATTTTGAAGATGACTACTTTAAGCCCCATGAGAACCCACAAAACACGGCAATAGGTGGAGGATTTATCCTTTCGTACGACTCACGAGATTTTATACCAAATCCTTATAAAGGAATTTTTCTACAATACGAACAATTATTTTTTCCGAGATCGTTTGGTAGTAATAGACACTTTGAAAGAATAGAAATAACTGCTAGAGCTTATCATCAAATTTGGCCAAAAGGAATTTTGGCATTTGATTTGAATGGTATATTTAATAGTGGTGATGTACCTTGGAATATGCTTTCTCAAGTAGGTGGTTCTAGACAAATGAGAGGTTATTTTATAGGACAATATAGAGATCGTAAACAAATAAATAGTCAAGTCGAGATAAGACAGAAAATATATAATCGCCACGGGATTGCCTTATGGGGTGGTGCTGGTAATATCTTTGATGACTTTAATAATTTTGATTGGGAACATACACTACCAACCTACGGAATAGGATATCGCTGGGAATTTAAAAATCGTGTCAATGTAAGACTTGACTATGGATTTGCTAAAGGACAAGGTGGTTTCTATTTCAATATTAACGAATCGTTTTAAGACAAACAACATGACTGATCAACTTTATAAGACCACTTGGTCTAAAGTATTAAATAATCCAATCTTTCTATTTTGGTTCTATATTTTTGTAAATATGGTTCCATCCCTTTATTTCTTTTGTGTAGAACCTGTCAATTTAATAGGTAAACTAGTGGTTCTATTATTTCCATTAGGGCTGTACTTTCTTATCTTCTCAGCTTTTAAAAATACAGGAATGTGGCAAATTATTGCATTTCCGTTACTATTTTTACATGCCTTTCAAATCGTACTTTTTTACTTATTTGGAGAAGATGTCATAGCAGCAGATATGTTCTTAAATGTTGCGACTACTAATACTTCTGAAATTAATGAATTACTTGGTAGTTTGCTTCCGTCGATTGTATTGGTATGTGTGTTATACCTACCTCCTACCATCTTAGCCATTTTACAATGGAAAAGAAAAAACTATTTAGATTGGAGTTTTAGAAAAAAAGTGTTTTTCCCCTCTTTTATACTGATGGGAATTTCTCTTTTTCTTTCATTTTTTAGTGCTAATAATAATACTGAGACGTTTGCTTTTAATCAAGATGTTTACCCTTTAAATGCCATTCACAATTTAGGATTTGCAGTAAACAAATGGGATAAAGTTAAAAGATACCCTCAAACTTCTGATGATTTTACTTTTAACGCTACAAGAGAAAAGAAAAGTGACCAAAGAGAAATCTACGTATTAATTGTCGGCGAAACTGCTAGAGCAGATAATTGGGAATTATATGGCTACGGTAGACCTACAAATCCAAAATTAAAAAGCCAAAACAATTTATTTGTTTTACAAGATGCACTTACGCAGTCAAATACTACTCACAAAAGTGTATCAATAATTTTATCAGAAGCGGATGCTGAAAACTATTCCTCTATTTATCATAAAAAAGGAATTGCTTCAGCATTTAAAGAAGCAGGTTTTACAACTATTTGTTTGTCCAACCAAGCTGAGAATTCCTCTTTTATCGAGTACTTTACAAAAGAAGCCGATATCTATCAGACAATTCGTACAACTGATAGCACTACAGGAATAACGCAAAATCACTATGATGAAGAGATCATTCCAATAATGGAAAAAGTAATAGAAGACACTCCTGGAGATCTCTTTATATTAATCCATTCGTATGGTTCTCATTTTAATTACCAAGAACGTTATCCACAAGAATTCAAAAAATTTACTCCTGATGAAATTGCAGGAGTTAAAAAATCAGAAAAAGAGCATTTAGTTAATGCCTATGACAATACCATTTTATATACTGACTATTTTCTATCAAGTACAATTGATGCATTAAAAAAACTGAATGCTAATTCCGCTCTATTATATACATCAGATCATGGAGAAGATCTATTTGACGATGCTAGAGGTCGTTTCTTACATGCCTCTCCTACTCCTACTTATTATCAATTGAGGATACCTATGTTAATGTGGTTCTCAGATCAGTACGTAGAAACTCATGAGTCAAAAATTAAATCAATAACTCAGAATAAAGCAAAAGCTGTTGCAACTAATGCAGTATTTCACACGATGTTAGATGTTGCAGATATAAAGACAAATTATTTAGAACAGGACTTATCACTTGTAAATCCAACATTTACAAGTAGACCAAGAATGTACCTAAATGACCATGACATAGCTGTACCTTATTTAAAAATGAATTTAAAAGAAGAAGACTTTGCTATGCTTCGCAAGAACAACATTCAACAATAATATAATTTTAATACATGACACATTTTAAATCAATCATATTCTTAGTTTTATCACTACTATGCTTTTCAAAACATGCTGATGCACAAAACGAAAAAGTAGAAATGATACCTTACGGAAACATGGATAAATGGATGGTACGTGAGATTAAAGAATCTTTTTTAATCGGAGGAAATACTGTCTATTTATACTCAATCACAGATATTAAAGATACTTTAAAAGATAACACACCTTATAAAAGTACTAAATCACCTTGGGCTACCTCATCTGTTTTAGCTACTGTAAGTGGAATAACTAAAGGAAGTGTAACAGTATTTCCTGAAAAAAGAGATAAAGGTTTTGCAGCTCGTTTAGAGACTAGAATAGAACGCGTAAAAGTATTAGGAGTAATAAATATTAATGTATTAGCTAGTGGTACCATCTTTTTAGGGGAAATGGTAGAACCAATAACTGACACAAAAAATCCGCAAAGTAAATTAGTAACAGGAATTCCTTTTACAAAAAAACCAAAAGCTTTACAATTTGATTATAAAGTCATTACTGGTGGACCGTCTAAACGCGTAAATGGTATGGGGAAAGGAACTGATGCAAATAGAAATGACATGGCTGAAATCCAAATACTACTGCAAAAAAGATGGGAAGACAAAGATGGTAATGTACATGCTAAGCGAATTGGTACAGGATGGGAGCGCTTTGATAAATCTGTGAAAACTTGGCAAAATAATCATAGATTAACCGTTCATTATGGCAATATTAAAGATCAATCTTTTTATGGTAACCACATGGATTTACGAACAGGTGACCAAGCTTATTATACACGAAATAGCAAAGGAAAAATGGTTCCTATTATAGAAGAAGGGTGGGGCGAAAAAGATGATGAAGTCACTCACTTAATTGTTCAGTTTTCATCTAGTAATGGTGGAGCTTATATAGGTAATACCGATAGTCGCCTTTGGGTTGATAATATTGGTTTAGTATATGATAAATAAAAAATAAAAAAAGGTCGAGTAATAATAACTCGACCTTTTTAACAAAATTTCCTTTTTCATTATATTTTTTGATTTCTCAAAACAATAAATTGAGAAATACTAATTCTCTAATACACCTTTTGGATCTGGACCATATTGATTTGGACCTTTCTCTCCTTCTAAAATTGCAAATACTAACAAAACAATAAATCCTATACCAGTAAAGGCTAGTAATAGCCACCATCCACTTTTATTAGTATCATGTAATCTTCTTACCCATAGAGAGATTACTGGCAATAAAACTAAAGCAGAATACAAATAATAAAGTATTTGTTGTCCAAAAATTAAACTATCTACCCAACCTAATACTATACTAATAATAGTACTAAACAAAGTAAACATCCAAAACTCTTTTCTTCTAGCTCTACCGTCAAAATCGACATAATGCTTCTTAATAATGTCAATAAAATACTGATTAAATAACTCCATAACAATTTTATATAATTTATACTTACTCAAAATTAACAAAAAATTATTAAAAATCACAAAATATATATAAATTATTACTCCACAAAGGAATTGGGATATGCATATTTAAAAATACTAAATAAGGAGAGAAAAAAAGACATAAAAAAAAGAATGCTAAAAGCATTCCTTTATATCTAAAACTAAACTATGTTTTATTTTTTTATACTATCGTGACTATGAGTTTCTACTCCATTATTCCATTTAGTAAGAATATCTGTTGCTACCGCTGCACCACTCCCAGCTGCAATAGCTAGTTGACTTCTATGTCCTGCCAAAGTCCCAGCGACATATATACCATCTTCTACGAAATGGTCACTATTTCGTAACTGAATTCTATTTTTACTAGCCAAAGATTTCTTATGAGGTTCCACATACTGCATCAATCCTTGAATATCAAAAGAAGAACTAGAATTCACTGCTATAACAATATCTTTTGCTCTATAAACACTCTTATTCGTAGTAACTTCATAAATATTATCAACTTTATTTACAGCAGTTACTTTCTCATTAAGGATCTGTTCTATATGTGGATAAAAAGATAAATCTTCTTGAGATTGAATAAGTAAATCTCTACCTAAAGTTCCAGGCCGGATACCATAAGCATTATTGAATAAAGCCTCTTGCAACATAGAACTTTTCTGATGCAGTGTAATTCCTATTTTCTTTTCTTTTGCGAATTCCTTTTTATAGGCACTCCCTAACACCTGAGCACAAGATACTCCTGCTACTCCACCACCTATAATTAACACGTCAAATATCTCCATGACAGTTCGTTATTTTGTTTTGTCGTCAATCATTTTTGAAGTACGATAAATCAATAGAATACAAACTGCACATAAAAGAGCCACTATACCGATTAATGCAATCAAACTATCTCCCTGAAAAAGATTACTAAAATCTAACATTGTAATATTGAATATAACTAATGCAAGAACAAAGACGATTGCGATGTAACTGAAAATTTTCATTATCTATGATAAAGTATTTGATTTTATTGTCCGAAAGTACAAAAATATTACCTAATCAAACAACCCTTTAACATTACCACTAAATAATTTAACAGCAATAGCTAAAAGCACAACCCCAAACACTTTCCTTATGATTCCCAGACCACTAGCTCCTAAAAGAGCTTCAATTTTAGACGATAACTTTAACACTACATAAACTAAAATCATATTAATTAAAATCCCTAACATGATACTGCTTGTAGCATATTGCGAACGCAAAGACAAAATAGTTGTAAGTACTCCTGTGCCAGCAATCAACGGGAAAGCAAGTGGAACAATTGATGCTGTAGAGGGAGTATCATCACGATATAATCGAATACCTAATATCATTTCTAAAGCAAGAAAAAACAAAACAAACGAACCCGCTACTGCAAATGAATTTACATCAATACCTATTAAATTTAATAATTGCTCTCCTATAAATAAAAAAGCAATCATAATAATAGCGGATACTAATGTCGCTTTTTCTGATTCTATATGACCTACTCGTTTTCGTAAATCAACAATAATCGGAATAGATCCTAAAATATCTATAACGGCAAATAAGATCATTGTTACACTAATAGTATCACGAAAACTAAAATCCATATTAATATATTTAAAGTAATTACAAACAATGAATCTAAAATAAATCATTTCAACTCATTATCATTACAATATACTATATAAACAATAAATTTTTAAATATAAATATCACTAATTTATAAAAACAACAGAACATAACAAACAACTAATAAGAGTCAATCGTTTTTACTACTTATCATAACACCACTTAAATGATTAATTCAAAAATTAAGGATTTGCAAGGAAGTGCTTAAAATTACAAACATAATATCTTATTGGTTTTCAAACCATCGCACAGTTAATTTTAGAAAAATATTATTTAGGATGATTATAAAATAACATCAGCGATGCCCCTATAAAATTATTATAGCGTAAAGATTTGTATTTTTGCACGCATTTTTAAATCATTCTATTATGTTTCAAATCGGAAAAACTATCGTTTCAGAGGAAGTTCTTGAAAAAGAATTCGTTTGTAATCTTTCAGCTTGTAAAGGTCAATGCTGTATAGATGGTGATGCAGGTGCTCCTGTAGAAGAAGCAGAAGTAGACATAATGAATGAGATATATGACAAAGTAAAACCTTTTTTAAGACCTGAAGGGATTGAAGCCATTGCATCACAAGGAACTACAATAATAGGTGAAGACGGGGAATATGAAACCCCACTTATTGAAGGAGGAGAATGTGCTTACGTAATTTATGAAAATCAAATGGCTCTTTGTGGAATTGAAAAAGCTTATAATGAAGGACTTATAGACTGGAAAAAGCCTATTTCTTGCCACTTATACCCTATAAGAATTAAAGAGTTTTCTTCTTTTTCAGCAGTAAATTATGACAAATGGCATATCTGTAGTGACGCTTGCGTACTAGGTAAAGAACTACAAGTACCAGTATATAAATTCTTAAAAGCTCCATTAATTCGTAAATATGGAGAAGATTGGTATACGGAATTAGAAGAGGTTGCTGCAGAATGGAGTAAGCAAAAACTTTAATCTATTTAATATAAAGTACTTTGTTCTTGTAATCAATTATTGCTTCACCCTGCAATAAAACATCTGAACCTATTATACCGTGAACATTTTTTGTTTTATACTCTGTTAATGCAATATTCACATGAGTTAAATCAATTATCACAAAATTAAAGTTCTTATGATGCCATCTTCCCAATTGTAAATGGTTATCATAAGTTACTTGAGTATGCATACCATTGGCTCCCGCTCCAGAAGCTTTAGTTTTTGAATCAGAAGGAATTACATTAAACATTTCTATATGTGCAAAATCAATACAACTATTAGATGCACCTGTATCTAATATAAAATCACCAATTACACCATTAATTTTAGCACGTATAAATAAGTGTTGTGTACGTGATATTTTAAATGTAACTTTCTTATATCCTTCTTTTTTTAGTAGTTCTTTTAAGTTTTCCATCACTTAAATATAGTTTTAATTCAATTTATAAGGTACTTTTGTAGTCTTGGAATAGCAAAATAAAAAAATACCCCTAGGAATGATTTTTACAGACACACATACTCATTTGTATTCTGATGCCTTTGCTGATGATCGCAAAGAAACAATAAATCGTGCAATATCTAATGGTGTTACACGTTTTTTTATACCAGCGATTGACTCTAGCTATACAGAAAAAATGTATGAACTAGAAGAAGAATTTCCAGATCATATTTTTTTAATGATGGGGTTGCATCCAACTGATGTAAAACCCGATACTTATTTAAATGAATTAGCCTTTGTAGAACAAGAGCTAGCAAGAAGGAAATTTTATGCAATTGGAGAAATTGGAGTAGATTTATACTGGGATAAAAGTACTTTAGAAATTCAACAAGAGGCTTTTCAAAAACAAATTCAGCTTGCAAAAAAATATAAGCTTCCCATTAATATTCATTGTCGAGATGCGTTTAATGAAGTTTTTGAAGTCCTTGAAAAGGAAAAAGGAAATGATTTAAGAGGGATATTTCACTGCTTTACAGGTACAGAAGAACAAGCTAATACAGCTTTATCCTATAATTTAAAATTAGGAATAGGTGGAGTAGCAACTTTCAAGAATGGAAAAATTGATCAATTTCTTAACAAAATCCCTTTGCAAGAGATCGTATTAGAAACTGATTCTCCGTATCTTGCACCGACTCCTTTTAGAGGAAAAAGAAATGAAAGTGCTTACATCGTAAATATAGCAGAAAAACTAGCTACTATTTATGATATACCACTTGAAGAAATAGCAAAACAAACAACAGCAAATTCAAAAGCTGTTTTTGGAATTTAACAACAAAAACATACAATTGTTTACAATAATAAAGCACGATAATGTCTAAGTTTGACTCAATACGCCATTACCAAGATCACGAGGTAAATGAAGTCTTAAAACAGATTTCTAAACACCCAATGATTAAAGCTTTAATGGGATTTACTTTTCCGAATAAAAAAGAGGAAGAATGGATGGAAGCACTTCGAGAAGTAAAGTCTATACAGCAATTTCAAGATGAATTTGCTTATCATTCAATTCAACGAATTTTAGAAAAAAGTTCAAGTGGATTAACCACTTCTGGATTCGAAAAATTAGAAAAAGATACACCTTATTTATATATTTCCAATCATCGTGATATTATCATGGATACTTCTTTGCTAAACGTAGCATTGAAAGACCATGGGTTAATCATGACAGCGTCAGCAATTGGAGATAATTTAGTACAAAAATCTTTCCTACTAGCACTTGCAAAAGTCAATAGAAATTTCTTAGTAAAAAGAGGTTTACCACCTAGGGAATTATTAGAAAGTTCTAAAATAATGTCTGAGTATATTCATCATTTATTAACAGAAGAAAATAGATCAGTGTGGATTGCTCAAAGGGAAGGAAGAACAAAAGACGGAAATGACGCTACACACCAAGGAGTACTAAAAATGCTAGGTATGGCATCAGATGAGTCAAATATTATGGAATATTTTAAGAAAATTAGAATAGTTCCTGTTTCTATTTCATATGAATACGACCCTACAGACGCATTAAAAATGCCGCAAATTATAGCAAAAGCAAATAATGAAGATTATATAAAAGATCGCAATGAAGATTTCATCAATCTTTACAGTGGTATTATTGGGCAAAAACGTGGTATTCATATTCATATAGGCGATGTTTTAAATCATGAACTAGACGAAGTAGCTAATTCTACAGATAAAATTAATAAACAAATGCAAGGAGTAGCTAATGTAATTGACCATTCTATAGTAGCTAATTATTATTTATGGCCTACAAACTATATAGCTTACGATATATTAAATAATACTTCGCTCTTTGCTGATAAATATACTGAACAAGCAAAACAATTGTTTGAAAGAAGACTGGAACTTAGAGTAGATAAGTGTAATAAGGTGGTTGTAGAAAACTTTTTAGCGATGTATGCTAATCCTGTAATTAATAAACTCAAAATACAAAGTAATGAATAAGAAACCTGCTATTCTACTAATCTATACTGGTGGAACGATTGGTATGGTTAAAGATTTTAAAACAGGAGCTCTACGTGCTTTTAATTTTGATCAATTAGTAGAACGCATACCAGAATTACATTTATTAGATTGTTCAATTGAAACTTATTCCTTTGAAGTTCCTATCGATTCATCTGATATGCGTCCAGAAATGTGGGTGCAAATGGCAAGTGTAGTAGAAGAATATTATGATAAATTTGATGGATTTGTAATCCTACATGGGTCGGATACTATGTCTTATTCTGCTTCTGCATTAAGTTTCATGTTAGAGAATTTACATAAACCAGTAATTCTAACTGGTTCTCAATTACCGATTGGAGATTTGCGTACGGATGCAAAAGAAAATTTAATAACAGCTATTCAAGTTGCAGCTTTACAGCATGATGACAAACCTGTTATTCAAGAAGTTTGCTTGTATTTTGAATATAAATTATATAGAGGAAACAGAACTTCAAAGGT
The DNA here is from genome assembly GCF_000246945.1 of Myroides injenensis M09-0166. Classification (GTDB taxonomy): domain Bacteria; phylum Bacteroidota; class Bacteroidia; order Flavobacteriales; family Flavobacteriaceae; genus Flavobacterium; species Flavobacterium injenense. Next base: position 13,493 of record NZ_BAEX01000006.1, on the reverse strand, counting down.
AAGTGCAGAATTATTTAATGCTTTTACATCTCCTAACATACCTCATCTAGCAGAATCTGGAGTTAATCTAAGAGTCAATAAGCCCTTACTTGTGTACTCAAATGAAAAGTTACCACTGAAAGTACACAAAGAAATGTCAAGAAACGTAATGATTCTAAAGATATTCCCGGGTATTCAACAAAATGTGCTAGAGGCGATTTTAAATATCAAAGATTTAAAAGGTATTGTTTTAGAAACCTATGGCTCTGGTAATGCTCCTACTGAAGCATGGTTTATTTCTACCTTAAGTGAAGCTATTAAAAATGGTCTAAAAGTTATTAATGTAACCCAATGCTCTAGTGGAAGTGTCCACATGGGCAAATATGAAACGAGTACTGAATTAAAAGAGATAGGTGTTATTTCTGGAAAAGATATTACTACAGAAGCGGCAATTACCAAGTTAATGTATCTACTAAGCAAAAAAGATATTGTAGATTTCAAGACTGCTTTTGAAACACCAATTTGTGGTGAAATGGAAGCTGAATAAAGTTATTTTTAATAGAATAGTACATTATTAGATATTACAATATAATTTATATATTCGCAGACTAATAGACAGAGAGAGGTGGCCGAGTGGTCGAAGGCGCACGCCTGGAAAGTGTGTATACGGCAACGTATCGAGGGTTCGAATCCCTTCCTCTCTGCTAAAAACCTCAAAAGCTTAATCACTTTTGAGGTTTTTTATTTATCGCAATAGTAACCACATATCCTTACTTATATCTGTTAATTTCATTAACATTTAGTATCCAATAAATGTATTGCATAAATAAGCATAAAACATACGAATCTCTTACATTTGTAAAAATTCCTGAAAAGAAAAACTTAATTGTTTTTAGTAAAGTGCTAAAAAAAGGCTACCTAGTGTAGCTTTTTTTTATAAACAATTATCTAGTTGTATTATATTTAACATCTGCTGTTAGTATTTCAAAAGCAAATCGTTTAATTTACTATCAATATCACTTTCCATTACGCCACCATGATAACATATTATTTTTGAAGGTTGTAATTCTTTTAGCTTCTTTACAGATTTTATAGCCTGTTCTATATCTAAAGTAAATTGGGGATTGGCAATATTAAAGTTTCCTTCTTCTATTACCAATGCATCGTTAGCAACTAAAATCCCACTTGGTTCATGAAACAATGAAAGATGTCCTTTAGTGTGGCCAGGTGTATAAACAACTCTTAACTCACCTTCAATATAATCACCATCCGCATAGGTTCTGTTGACAGGAAAGCGTTCAATATTCTTTAGTTGTTCTGCAAATTGCAATACCCATCCTCGTTGTTCTTGTGGTACAAAAGCTAAAGAATCCTGAACTTGTACAAGTCTTTCTGCAGGAATAGTTCCCTCTATCGAATCTCTTTCTATTGCACTGCTAATGATGATTAAATTGGGGTTAGCCTTTTTAAATTTTGCTAATCCTTCCAAATGATCTATGTCGTCATGAGATATAATAATTCCATCTAATTGAGATATTGAATATCCAATTATATTAACCTCTTTTTCAAACTCTTCAAAAGTACATGAATATCCACAATCAACTAAATATTTCGTTCCGTTACTAAAAACCAATAAGGAAGGAAATAACTCAATATTCTGACCATTATCCAGTCTTTCCTCAACTTTAAAAGGTAATATTTTCATTTATTGTCTATTTTCCATTTATTAATACAAAAGTAAAAATTTTACAAATGAACTTTAGCAAAAAATATCACTAATAAAAGTGAGTACTAATACCTTATTCTTTAGGTATCTTTGTAATACATAAAATAAAAAAATGAGAAAAATACATTTACTAGTGGTATTGGTATTACTACCATTTTTTTCGTTTGCACAAGAACAGCCGCTAGACACAAGTCTTAAGATTACTCAGGGAAACAAATCGATAATCTTAAATAAAAAAAGTAATAAAATAACCTTAAAACGAGATACCTTTAGTATAGATTACTTAAATAAATCATATTTAGTAGGTAATGGAAAATTCAGAGCAGCACAAGTTTTAGTAACTGAAGATAAACTAGCGACAAAAAACTATGAGGGTATATCCCTACAAGATCTTTCTTTCTTTAGTCCAGGCACTGGCTTTGCACCTGCAATAGATAATAATAAAAATTATCCTATAAACTCAACTAAAGGTCATCAATACCTATTTTATGCTTCTGAAAAGGATAAGAGGGTCGAGAAAGTTGGTACATCAGCTGAATGGGATATCTATCAATGGACTATCCATGGTTTGTACCAAAATAGCGAGTTAAATGATTGGAAAAATTTAGAAACTAAACAAATATATATTTACTTCTTCATTGATTACAACTTAAATCAAATCATTGACAAAGGTGAATATCACTTAATTAGAATAAAATTTAAAAATTAAGCATCTATCTATTTTCTATAAATATAAAACCGCAATTATTTTCGGCTAATGAAAAGAAACCTACTTAACCAACAGCATAAATTTTCGCTTATAATACTACTCTTAGTATTATTCATAAGCCCATTGGCAGTAGGTCAAGATATATTATCCAATTATAATCAACAATACAATAACGTAAAAAAAGGAACATCAGAGAGTTTTGAAATTGCTGGAAAATATGCACAAGCGCTTTTCTTTCATGATCAACAGGAAAATGCTCTTAACTTGCTCAAACAAAATATTGCTTTGAGTAAAGAAAAAGGTAATTCAAAATATACAGCTTACCTCTATTGTATTCTTGCTATGAATTATAGAATAGAAGAAAAAATAGAAGCAGCAAATGAAAGTATTCTACAAGCACAAAAATATGCAGATCGAACTGATGACTTTGAAATAAAAGGTTATGTAAATTATTGTATTGGTTGGCTGAATACAAGAAATAACAAAGAAGCACAAGCAGTTCAGAATTTTATTAATGCTGTAAAGTTATTAGAACAAGCTCCTTCTTCTTCCTCAAGATTATCGAGACTTTCAGCAACATATAAAGAGTTAACAAGTATTTATGCAAATTGGAATGATTTCGAACTACAAGAAAAATATAGTAAACTAACTTTAGAACTAGCCATAAAACAGAAAAATGCTAATGCTATATTTGATGCTTACATGATGATGGGATATTTATATGAAGTGCAATTTGTACAAAAACCCACAAATATTGAATTGCGAAATCTTGCAGAAAAATACTATAAGCTAGCTATTGACACATATGAAAACAATAAAGATACTATTGCATCTGCATCTAATTTATCTTTTGTGGCAAATAACCTAGCTAACTTATACTTACACTATTATCCACAAAGCGAACGCCATAAGGTAAGAGAATATACAAAATTAGCAAAAGAAATAGCCGAACAAACGGGACAAATTAACCATTTGGCTTCTGCTTATGGAATAATGGCAGAACTAGCTATTGAAGAAAATGACACAGAACAGGCTAAAAGCTATTTGCTTTCCGCATTGATGAAAGTAAAATCAAGTAACTTAGTAGATAATAATATTCTCCTGTCAATTTATGAAAGCCTAACTAGAATAAGTGAACGTGAAAAGAACTATTATGATGCATTGCAATTCCATAAACTTTACATGGAAACATATAGTATTATTTATGATCATGAAAAAATGGAGATCAGTAAGCGCTTAGAATCTCAATTCGAAAAAGAACAACAAAAGCAACAGTTACGTACGTTAAAACTAGAATCTGAAAAGAAAGAGCAGCAAATAAAACTTATGCAATCCTTAGGAATTCAACAAAAACAAGAACTTGAAAACCTGAAGCTAAGTGAAGATAACCAACGAAAAAAACTGGAATTAAGTGAGTTGCAAGCTCATAAACATGAACAAGCACTTCAACTCTCCCAACTTGAAAACAAAACTAAACTACTCGATATTCAGAACTATAAGAAGGAGCTCTCTTATAAAGAAAAGCTAAATGATTACTTTATCGCTATATCTATTGGATTTGCCCTATTAATAATAACATTATTATACTTATTTAAACAACGTAATAAAAGTATGAAGCAAAAAGAAGAGTTACATAGTCTAGAATTAGAACAAGAGCGCCAAAAAACGAAGATCTCAACTTTAACAGCTTTATTAGAAGGACAAGAACAAGAAAGAGCACGTCTAGCAAGAGATTTACACGATGGTTTAGGTGGCTTATTATCTGGGACAAAGATACAGTTGACTAACCTCAATAGTAAGATAAATGATTCTTCAAAAGAAGAAATGAAAAAGTCTATTGCTTATTTAGACAATGCAGTAGATGAGCTTAGAAGAGTCGCTCATAACTTAATGCCCGATTTATTAGTTAAGTATGGTCTAGAAGAAGCATTAAAAGAATATGCCTCAAGAATGTCAAATCCAAATTTAGATATTGATGTACAATTCTTAAGCTATACAAAAAAACTTAATCAAGATAACCAGTTACTGGTCTATCGAATTATCCAAGAACTTGTAAATAATTCGATTAAACATGCCAATCCATCACAAATAATTATTCAATTTGTTGAAGATGAAAAAGAATATTTCATTACCGTTGAAGATGACGGTAAAGGATTTAAGATAGAAAATATCAAACAAAGTCAGTCTGCTGGCTTACATAATATACAATCACGTATCCGTTTTCTTAAAGGTGAACTACATATCCATTCAGAAGAAAACTTAGGAACTAGTGTTGAATTTCATTTCCCAAAAAAATAAGATATGATAAAAATTGCAATTACTGACGATCATCCTTTATTACTTGAAGGTTTAAAAAACATACTAAATTTCAAAGAAAACATCGAAGTAGTAGGCTGCTATGCTAGCACTGAAGCTTTGCAAGACGCATTAAAAAACACACCTATCGACATACTATTATTAGATATTAATTTAGAAGAAACCAATAGCCTCGAGTATATTAAACCATTAAAAAAGAAATATCCTAATCTTCAAATAATAATGTTGAGTGTTCATAATGAATACGCTGTAATTAATAGCGCATTACAAGAAGGAGCCTCTGGCTACATCCAAAAAAATGCATCTGTAGAAGAAATTATCTTGGGGATAAATGAAGTATTCAACAACAATACTTTTATTTGTTCACAGACAAAAGCTATCTTAAATAAAAAAACGAAAGATAGTTTAAACACTATTCCCAAATTAACTCGCAGAGAAAAAGAAGTATTGGTAGAAGCTGCTTATGGATTAACAACACAACAAATAGCAGATAAATTATTTATAAGTACTCATACTGTGGATAGTCATAGAAAGAATTTAATTGAGAAATTTAAAGCTCCTAATCTAAGTTCTGCTATTACCCTTGCCATTGAATATGGACTAATAAAAAAGAACAACTAAGTAAATAGCCCTTTATTTAGCAGTATTATGTCATAAATATAACTATAAATAGGGATTTCTAAATCAGCTAAAAAACACAACCTTTGTTGCATCACAAATAGATGTTTGAATTTTAAAAATTGCTATGAAAAAGCAAACATTGAGTATCGATTATTACAAAATAGAATCACTTATTAAATTTAATAAGTGATTTTTTTATAGCTATTTTTAGCACTACAATTTCACTATAAACAGCTATAAAACAATAGCTTAAATTAATGTACTTTTATAATAATAGAAGTTTAGATTATTGCTATATGAAAAAGATACTCACAAATAAAAAGAGCTTTAATAAAAAGATTTATTCTCTGTCAACGAGCTTATCTACAATTCTACTCAGTATGGTATTATTTAATTGCAGTACTAATAATAAACTAGAATTAACACCAACTGTTCTAAAACCTCAAAGAGTTACATCAACAGACATCCTAAATAATAATACAACGAGCAAGACAATACTTACCGACGAAAATGAATACCTCCCTTTTGATATTCTTAAACTAAATTCAAAAATTACTAACAATTATATTACCTATAACTTTATTCTTCAAGGTTGGTATAGTTCAAATGGATTAAACCTTAATAAAATAGCATCTATCCAAATCAACGAAGAGAACATAGTAGATAATTCATTGACTGTAAACTGTACTGTAACTATTAAAAAAATACCAGGTAAAGAAAGTAATTTAGTAACGGGATATAACTATACAAAACCTTTTACAATAAAAACAGACAAAGACATAAAAACAATTATTATCCACTTGAAAGAAGATCGCTACGGTAAAGCTGACCATAAAACAACTAAAGTAATAAAGGCATATGGTACCTAATAAAATTAGTTACTAACTCATATAATGAAAAACTTACTAATAGTAATAAAAAGATTCAATATTTAAAAAAAATAATTTTTAAATCAGCATAATACAATAGATGTACGAAAAAAGCACTATGAAACTAGTTTGCTAGGCTATACTAGAAAAGTGACTTCATAATATATCCATAATGACTCCATTAAATTCCTGCGTTTTAATAGTCTCACAATGGACTCACTATGTATTCATGCACATTAAATCCCTTTCTGTTATGGACAAATCATGCTATAAAAAGGCTGCCGTATTCAAAAATATTCAAAAAAGTTACTTTATTTATTTACAAATAACCTCTGGAATTACCTCAAAAAAAATAGATACTTCTATAAAAAAAGGGTTGCCAATAAATTGACAACCCTTCATCGCAAAACGATTACATTATAACTAACTTTAAACTTAACTGTAAATAATACTATTTACTAACAATAACTAACCTATAAAAAACAGTTTTAACTAATAACAACTAGTAATCGATTGCGACTCTATCACTTACAACTGATTTTATAAAACTTACCACCTCTAAATGCAAAGGATGGTTAGCATATATATCTAAATCTTGACTATTATTAAACTCTGTTAATAATATAACATCATAATTTGTTTCACTTATTTCAGGCAAATTAAACTCAACTGCAATTGATTTTAATTCTGCTATTTTACCTTCTAATGACAATAATCTCTTCTTAATCTCTATTTTATTGGCTTCTTTATTTTCATCTTTAAGCCTCCACATTACAATATGTCTAATCATAATAAAAAATTTTAGAGTCCAAAATACTAAAAAGTACTCAATTGCATTAGACTATTTTTTTAATTTATCCTTAATTCTATTTGCCTCCTTAATGAAATCACCTAATTGTTCTGTATCTCTATTTTCTAAATAAGTCTTAAACAAACTTAGTTTATCCAAATATATATCCAATATTGGTAAGATATGTTCAGCATTCTGCTCAAAAATAGGCAACCACATATCTACAGAACTTTTTGCTAGCCTAACAGTAGAAGCAAATCCCCCTGCCGCTAAGTTAAATATAGCAGTGTCATCTTTTTCCTTATCCAAAACAGCAACAGCCAATGCATATGATATCGCATGAGACAAATGAGAAACATACCCAACATGCTCATCATGTGAATTAGCATCCATTAAAATAAGTCGCATCTCAAGATGATAATATAACTCTGATATTATATTCAAAGCTTTAGGACTTGATTTTTCAGGATTGCAAATAATTGCTACTCTCTCTTTAAACAATCCTCTGAATGCAGCTTCTGGCCCACTAAATTCCGTACCTGCCATTGGATGAGTTGCTACAAAGAACTCTCTATTGGGATGATTCTCTATTGCAAACGACAACTTTGATTTCGTAGATCCCACATCCATTAAAACTGCTCCCTCTTTCAGGCGATCTAATGCATACAATACTAAATCTAAAGTTGCATTTACCGGTGTAGCTAGTATTACAATATCAGCTGCACTCAGTAATTCATCTAAATCAACTGCTTCATCAATTATTTTTAACTCTTGCGCTTTTTGTAGATTAGTCTTAGATAAATCAGCTCCTAAAACTTTACCTACAAAACCTTTTGCTTTCAACTCTAAGGCCATTGATCCTCCAATAAGACCAACACCTACTAACCCTAATATTTTTGCCATGACGTACTTTTGAGAACAAATAAAAACATTAATTATAACAAGACAATTAAGTTTTTAATCTTTTTATAACATTGACGTTGGGCAAATATAATTTGTCTTTTCTAATTTGCTTTCTTTACTAATCGCACCATAGCCACCAATAACATCCACTAAGTTCTTTATACCTTCTCCATATAAAATTGAAGCTGCTATCATACTTCTATAGCCACCTGCACAGTAAACTATTAATTCTTTATTTGTATCTATTTGCTTAAGGTTCTCCTTCAATTGATTAAGAGGTATGCTAATAGAATCTTTTAAATGCTCAGAGATAAATTCATTCTCTTTTCTAACATCAAGTAAAATACATTTGTCTTGTCTATCGCCCCAGTATTTATCAAATTCAGTGCTAGAAATACGTTTTATTTTTTCTGTTGGCAGACCAGCTTGCTTCCAAGTTTCATAACCACCTTCCAGATAACCAATAGTATGATCATAACCTACTCTAGATAAACGAATCATACTTTCCTCTTCTTTCCCTTTTTCAGTAACTAATACAATAGGCTGTTTAATATCACTAATCATCTCTCCTACCCATACTGCAAATGGCCCATTTAAACCAATATTTAAACTTAAAGGAATAAAGCCTTGCGAGAAAACTTGTGGATCTCTAGTATCTAAAATTAAAACCTCACCTGTGTTAATAACTTCTTTAAATTGCTCTAATGTTAATGGTTTCTTAGCTCTATCCAATACATCATCTAAATGCTCATATCCTTGGATATTCATCAAAACATTTTTAGGAAAATACTGAGGAGGAGTTGCTAACCCTGTTAATAGTTCTTTCACGAACTCATCTTCCGTCATATCATGACGTAGCGCATAATTCGTCTTTTTCTGATTTCCTAACGTGTCTGTTGTTTCCTTACTCATATTCTTACCGCAAGCAGAACCAGCACCGTGATTAGGATAGACTATAATATCATCTGGCAATGGCATAATCTTATAGCGTAGAGATTGGAATAGATGTCTTGCTAGAATCTCATCTGTTATTTCAGAATTAACTAACTGAACTAAGTCAGGACGTCCCACATCCCCGATAAACAAAGTATCACCAGTAATAATGGCATGTTCTTTACCTTCTTCATCATAAATCAAATAAGTCGAACTTTCCATAGTGTGCCCTGGCGTATGTAAGACTTTGATTTTAATATTTCCTAAAACGAATATTTCATTATCTTTTGCAATTGTAGCTTCATAACTAGGAGAAGCTGTAGGTCCAAAAACAATGATTGCTCCAGTCTTTTCCATTAAATCTAAATGACCACTAACAAAATCTGCATGAAAATGAGTTTCAAATACATACTTAATTTTTGCATGATCTCTATTTGCTCTCTCTATGTAGGGCTGTACATCTCTTAAAGGATCAAAAATAGCTGCCTCACCATTACTTTCTACATAATAAGCTGCATGAGCAATACATCCAGTATATATTTGTTCTATTTTCATATTTTTAGACTTTAATTTTTGTAAAATTATAACAGGATGTGTTAAAAAAATATGACAAATATCACATACATAACATATGGCATTTTTTTAAAATATATTAATCTCCTCTAAGATAATAGCTATTACAGTGTGTCAACCCCTAGTATTCACTAAAAACATTGAACTACTTTAAAGTACTCAATAACAAACAATAAAAAGATTAAAAACACAATAAGCTACATAATACCCTACTAAATTATAGCTTTATCACGCCCTCCTTTATTAAGAAAACAAAGTATTGTTTTTTGTCTAAATCTCAATAAACGCAAGAGTTCAGAATTCGTTTTAAATTCATAATATACGTTAAAATTAAAAATTCAATTGTATTTTTTTGTACATTATACTTTAAAATTAACAACCATGACAAAGTATAAAATTGCTTCTCTAAAAGCACTAGAAGAAAAAGGTGATAATATATCGCGACTACCTTTTTCAATTAGAATCCTATTAGAAAATGTCCTTCGCAATCATGATGGATATGTGATTACTGACGAGCATTTAGATACACTTATTAACTGGGATCCAAAAGGTACTGACAAAGATATTCCTTTCAAACCAGCACGTGTATTAATGCAAGATTTTACAGGAGTACCAGCCGTAGTGGATATTGCTTCATTACGCGATGAATTTATTAGACAAGGAAAAGACGGAAATAAGATTAATCCAGCCATTCCTGTTGATTTAGTAATTGATCACTCTGTACAAGTAGACTATTATGGAACTGACTATTCCTATAAAGGTAATGTTGAAAAGGAATATGAACGTAATTCAGAACGTTATGAATTACTAAAATGGGCACAACAAGGACTTGATAACTTCACTGTTGTACCACCGGGTATGGGAATATGTCACCAAGTAAATCTAGAATATTTAGCTAAAGGTATTATAGAACGAGATGGATGGGCTTTTCCTGACACTTTAGTAGGAACTGATTCACACACACCAATGGTTAATGGAATTGGAGTAATCGCTTGGGGTGTTGGAGGTATTGAAGCGGAAGCAGCAATGCTTGGACAACCCATTTACTTTACTTGCCCTGAAGTAATAGGTCTAAAGCTTACCGGAAAAATACCAGAAGGAGCAACTGCAACTGATATGGTATTATCCATTACTAAAATTTTAAGACAACACGGAGTTGTTGGAAAATTTGTTGAAGTCTTTGGAGATGGCTTAGACAATTTAACTGTGACAGATAGAGCTACTATATCTAACATGTCTCCTGAATTTGGATGTACAGTAACATACTTTCCAATTGATAAGCAAACCCTAGATTATATGCGCAAAACTAATCGCACTGAAGAGCAAATTAATTTAGTGGAAGAATATTGTAAAGATAATATGTTGTGGCGTACAGGAAAAGAGAATATTGAATATTCATCTGTTTTAGAACTTGATCTGAATACGCTAGAGCCAACTGTTTCTGGTCCTAAGCGTCCGCAGGATAAAATATTTGCAAAAGATTTAGGAAATGCCTTTACTAAGTTATTACATGAAGATTATCATCGTTCATATGTAGAATCAAAAGAGCGTAAAGAACATGCTTGGCTATCTGAAGGAGGTTCGGGAACAGAATTCCTTTATGAAGAACGCCAACAACCAGAACAGAATATTGAAGTTGTAAAAGATAGTTTAAGAACTGTCCGCATTAAACAAAAAAACAAAGAGTACGTATTAAGTGATGGTAGTATAGTAATTGCGGCTATTACAAGTTGTACTAATACTTCTAATCCCGAAGTGATGATTGGGGCAGGTCTAGTTGCTCGTAAAGCAATTGAGCGAGGGCTACGTACTAAATCTTGGGTGAAAACAAGTCTAGCACCAGGATCAAAAGTAGTAACAAAATACCTTGAACGCTCAGGATTATCAGAAGATTTAGAAGCACTTCGCTTTCACACAGTAGGTTACGGATGTACCTCTTGTATAGGAAATAGTGGTCCATTACCTGCACCAGTAGCGGAGGCTGTGACTAAAGGTGATTTAGTAGTAGCATCAGTTCTTTCTGGGAATAGAAACTTTGAGGCTAGAGTACATCCACAAGTAAAAATGAATTTCTTAATGTCTCCTATGCTAGTTGTTGCTTACGCATTAGTAGGCCGTGTAGATATTGATATCATCAATGACCCATTAGATTATGATCCTAATGGAGAACCAGTATACTTAAGAGATATATGGCCTACACATGACGAAATTAGATCAGTTATCAGAGAATCGCTTAAACAAGAAGATTTTGATGAAGTTTACAGCGTAATATTTGATGGAGAAAGCGATTGGAAAAGTTTAGAAGCTCCTAAAGGTCAAAAATATGAATGGAATCTAGACTCAACCTATATTAGACAAGCTCCTTTCTTTGAAAATCTTCCAAAAGAACCAAAACCTATAACTGATATTCATAATGCAAGAGTATTATTATATTTAGGTGATTCCGTAACTACTGACCATATTTCTCCTGCTGGTGCATTTAATGAAGAATCTGCAGCAGGAAAATACTTAATTAGTCAAGGAGTCGAACCAAAAGATTTCAATTCATATGGATCACGTCGTGGTAATCATGAAGTCATGATGAGAGGAACTTTTGCAAATGTTCGTATAAAAAATAAAATAGCACAGAGAGAAGGTGGTTATAGTACGTATTTACCCTCTAATGAGTCATTAACAGTCTTTGATACTGCAATGAAGTATAAAGACGACAAAACACCTCTAATTGTATTAGCAGGTAAAGAGTACGGTAGTGGTTCATCAAGAGACTGGGCTGCAAAAGGAACCTATTTACTAGGCGTTAAAGCAGTTATAGCAGAAAGTTTTGAGCGTATTCACAGAAGTAATTTAATTGGTATGGGTATCGCTCCCTTACAATTCCTAGAAGGGCAGTCAGCTGAAATATTGGGATTAACTGGTAAAGAAACATTTACAATAACAGGTCTACAAGATAATTTAACACCACATAAATTAATTGATGTTATTGCGCTTAGAGAAAATGGAGAAGAGTTAAAATTCCAAGTATTAGCGAGATTTGATTCCCTAATAGAAATTGAATATTACAGAAATGATGGAATCCTTCAATATGTATTAAGAGACTACTTAAAAAAATAAATTAGTAAAACGAAAAAAGCGTTGATGAATATCAACGCTTTTTTTTATACAAATCCTAACTTAATTGCATTCTGTACTAATGTTGCAGTATCTGCTACTCCAAAAGCTTGTTTCATCTTTGCTAATCTCTTCTTAATCGCAGGACTAGAAAGAGGAATATGATTTTCCAATTCTAATAGTTTATAACCTTTAGATAATAATACTAAAATAGTACGGTTATAATCATCATACATCATTTCTTTTCGAACTATTTCTCCCAAGCAATGTTTTACAATATCGCTTTGGTAACGATCACCACCTAATACTTTTTTAATTATTTCTACTAGACCATCAGGCGTTATCTCATGTTTTGTTGCTAAACCATCTGGTCTGACATTTTTAACAATTTCATAAATTGTTAAAACCTCAGTGTGTCCTGTTATCATAATTGTCTTACAACCAGGCATAACTTTATTCAAATATAGTATAATATCACCCCCATCATTCCAATTAAAGCTTTCGGAAGCAGGAACAGAAAAATCAACTATAGCTACATCAAAACAAATTTGTTTTGCGACCGCTTCATCAATTAGTAATTTTGCTGACTGACAATCAAACGCTTTTTTATAGTCAGATTCGAAAAAAGTATTACTGTCTTTATTTATTGCTAAAATATAACCTTCAACAATTAATGGGTGGTCATCAACTAATAATATTTTATACATGATAATAAGAATATAATAATCAACTAAAGATAATAAAAATATTAAACTAATTAAATAAAATTACTTATAGCAGACTAAAACAAGACAGTTAAAACATTTTTATAACTAATACTAAGTGAATTACATAATTTTAATAGTATTATCTAATATTAACCAATATCAAATAATCTAAAATTAAAATTTTATTTATGCGAAAAAGTATAAAATATAACAAATAGAACAATATTTACTGTATTTTTATAAGATTCAAAAGTGATAT
>NZ_BAEX01000007.1 GCF_000246945.1 Myroides injenensis M09-0166 | reverse complement strand
CGATATTTCTCAAAATGTTATTAATGAAATAACTAATAATCCTACAGTTATTGAGAAAATTAAAGAAGTAACTACTGTTAAAGTTGTAGAAGGAAATGGCGATGCTCCAACTGGAGAAGTAGTTGGTGGTCAAACGGTTTACAAAGGAATTGTAGGGATTGAAGTGAAAGATCCTACAGGATATAAATATGATTCTAAACCAACAAAAGCTATTACTGTGACACCTTCTGCATTTAATGAAAAGGGAGAATGGAAACCAACTGGTGAAAAATTCTCTAGACTATTAAGTGTAAAAGTATTAACTAAAGGTGGTCAGTTAATAATTGATTCAGCTACAGATGTTACAGAAGTTGGAGATGGTTTTGATTTTTATTTTGGTGTAGGAAATCTATATACTCCTATTGCTGACGGTGAATATGACTTAATATTTGAATATACAGCTAAAAAATAATTTTAGTTGTCTAATTTAAAAAATTAACTATGAAAAAGTATTTAATTATAAGTACTGCCTTATTGGGAGTGTCCTTTCTAGGACACGCCCAAGTAGGTATCGGTACGAAGAAACCCATTGAATCAGCACAGTTACATATTGTCGCTGAGAATAAAGGGGTACTTTTACCTAAAGTTGCATTGCAGAGTTTAAATAATTTTAAACCTGTCAATGGTGATGGAGGAGTGAGCATTGGTCTTGTTATATTTAATACAACAATTAACAAAACTGAGAAATTAAGTGAAGGGTATTACTACTGGAATGGTTTAAGATGGAATAAACTAATTGATTCTGTAGAATTATCACAATTAATTCCTACTCTACCTGAGACTGATCCATCTGGAGAAGGGGCTGGTAATGGTCGTTTTGTTATCTTCAATAAGAAAGAAAATAAGTTTTATATTGCTTATAAAGATGAGAACGGTAAGGATGTTACGGAAGCAATTGATATGCAGCCTGTAGTACGCTCCGCTGAGTCAAAGACTTCAATTTCACGAAGAGTAGATACAAAAACTATTGGTAGTTATGTGTTATCTACTACAGAACCAGTATTAAAAGAAGGTGCAATTGTTTATAAATACAGTGCTGAAGATGATGAAGATGGTAATCCTGTAAATTATTATATCAATATGTCATCTGACATCTACAATGCAATAGAAAACAACAAAGAGGTAAAGGAAATCATTAACAATACTGTAAATCAGTATATGAGTAAAGGGGGTAACGTATATTTTGGTACAATCCCTGGCAAAGAAATAAATGGTGAAGTTCTTTACAGAAAAGAAGTAGATGATAAAGGTAATGAAACTATCAAAGTTATTGATATTGCTGAAAGTATTCTAAATATTTTTAATGATAACTCTAGTAAAATCGTTCAAGAGATTAAAAATCAGTTAGGATATAATGTTACCACTGCCGTTGTAAGTACAGGAAATAAATTTGAAGGGAAACAAATTATGACTTTCAAAGGAACTGTAAAAATCAATAATCTTGATGCTGAAACTGGAGGTGTACTTATTCCTGGTGATTATCAAACCAAAATTGACAAAGTTTATGCTATTAAATTGTTTGATCCAAAGGGTAATGCATTAAATGTAGCAACAACTGATGTTGATGTAGTAAATGGTGTTATAGAGTTTAGTTTAGGTTCTGGAAATTATTACACTACTTTACCTGCTGGAAATTACAGTGCGGTAATTGAGTTTACTGCTAATAAAGAGTAATTTTCTTTTTTATTATAAATATCGAAAAGGTTGGTTTTTTTAAATCAACCTTTTTTTATGGCTTTTAAAATTTGTAATGTTACAAGGATAGAACAGTAGTACTGTGTTTACTGCTTAAAGCTCTTATTAAGATTAGGTATATGGAGAATATGTTTTTCATATTCTTATTTATGCTAATATTAAAGTTATCAGCTTAGTTATTTTTATAAATGGCCTTTTTGTAGGTCAGAAGGATAATCTGTAATTTGAGAATTAAGATTTAATTCCTTTATTTTAAAACTTAATGTGTTTGATTTTGTGCCAAACTATGTGAGTAGAATAGTTTGGTTTTATTAAGAGAATTGTTGTTTGAGGTTTGGAAAGCAATTCTTAAATAATTGAAATATTAGTTGTTAATTCTGAGTTTTGAAGACCTAATAATTCTTTGAGTAAATAGAGGTTTTTTTTGCATTCAGATTTCTTTAAATCTGTACGTTTATTTAAGGATTTGCTTTGTGCATCGACTATTACTTTGATCTCTTCATTTTTGTATTTATTTAAATCTTCTTCATTTATTTGAAATAATCTTTTTAGTTGGTGTATTTCCTCAAGATGTTCATAAGAAATATAATTGTCTCCCATTTGAATTAATCTTTTCAAATCACAATAGAACGTAAGTAATTCATGTTTCATACTTGTAATGTTGTGTATTTCATTGTTTTCTAGAGTTGCATGAAATCCAAGTGTTGTTATATTATCAGACGTAAGATAATTAATAAGATTTTGGAGTGAATGATTGTAGTTTTTTACTGAAAGGAGTTGTAAAAAAATACTCTTTCAATTGCGTGCTAAATTGTTTCATAAATGATAAAATATTGTGTTATTATATAAATCAAATATAATAAAAGTTAAAATAATTACAATATTGTTTTATGTTTAAGTAATTAGGTGGTTTATTTTTATTAATTCAGGTGTTGTGTTATTTAATGTTTAATTAATTGTTATGTACTCTCATTAAAGTATTTGTATATTATCAAATATCAAAGAAAATACTATTGTCATTCTATGTCTTTTATGTTTTTTTGTATAAATAACAAATGAATTGTTGATATTTACCGCTAGAACATTATATAATTGTAAATAATTGATTATCAAAATATCTTAGAGTATAATTATTTCTTTTTACCTTCGCTATTAAAATAAGATTAAATATGGAGGTAATTCTTGTAATTATTATAGTTATATTACTTTTAATCATTGGTTTTTTGGCTTATTTATTAATTCAATATAATAAGCAAAGGGTGTTGTTTGAGCAAGAAAAACATCTGTTTGATTCTAAGCTAAGGTATTTAAAATTAGAGTCTTTAGAATCAAAATTAGATCCTCATTTATTCAAGAATATTTTAAACTCAATTCAGTCTCATGCTTACCAAACCTATTACGCATTAGATAAAATGGCAGGTGTGCTAGATTATATTTTATACGATAGCCAGCGTAAGTTAGTTAGTTTAGAAGAAGAGCATAAATTTGCTATGCGATTAATAGATATTAATAAGATAAAACTTAATCCTTTGTTTCGCTTAGATATTCGAAGTAATATACCTGAAGAAGAACTGTTATATCACGAAGATTTAGTTGCTCCTCTTATTTGTGTTGAGTTAATCGAGAATGCATTTAAACATGCTGATATTGCTAGTGCTGATGCATTTATATCTATTTTATTTAAAATTAAAAAAGGGACTTTCGATTTAGTAGTGACTAATAAAAAGTCTAATAAAAAGCCCTTGTCTAAAGAAAGAGGAGGATATGGATTAAAAGCACTTTCGCAAAGACTAAAACTGATTTATGGACCTTGCTATAAATTGGAAAAGTTAGAAGATGACCAAGTTTATTCCATGCATCTAAAAATTAATTTAAATGAATTTAAAAGTAAAATGCATACTCTTAGATGATGAGTTACTCGGTCTAAGATATTTACAGATGCTATGCGAGCAAATTCCAGAAATAGTAGTGGTAAAGGTTTTTAATGATCCTACGGTATTTATTGAAGAATCTTCACAGCTAGATTACGATGTAGCTATACTTGATATTAATATGCCTAGTCTAGATGGGTTAAGTGTTGCCCAATTAATAGGAGATAAAGGTGTGATTTTTGTTACAGCCTACAAGGAATATGCATTAGAAGCTTTTGAGATTGATGCAATAGACTATATTGCCAAACCTATTAAGAAAGAACGTCTTCAGAAAGCTGCACAAAAGGCATTGAGATTATTAAAACCTACAGAAAGTAATGATTTCATTACAATAAATTCTAATAAAGGTAAGGCTATATTGCATTTCTCTGATATTCTATATATCAGCACAAATGAGGACGATAGTAGAGATAAAAATATTATCTTAGAGAATAATCAGATTCTTATTGCTAAGAATATGTCATTAGACAAGTTTGTTGAAGTTCTTCCATCTAGTCGCTTTTGTAGAATAAATAAGAGAGAAATAATTGCCCTTAGGATTGTTAAGTTTTTTAGTCATGATCAGATTACTACTTCTATTAAAATGAGTGATGGTAAAGCATTAGAACTTACAATTGGTGCGACATTTAAGATGGAGTTTCTGGATCGAATATGATTTCGTTACAGAATATTCTTATTTCATTACACATAACCTTTAATTTGTAACAGCAGCGCTTTGACTTTCTTATAATATAGTGATGTTTGCACTAGAATTATAAAAAAAAGTTAGTATGTCAAAGTATAGGAACAGTATGTTATACATAAGTATCATTGGAGGATGTTCTGCACTTATGTATTGGGTAGTATCAAAGGGAATTAAGCTTGAGTCAAATGTTGTAAAGGTGAATTCAGGCAATTCTTCTTGGGGAGATTTCTTAATTACTTTAGAGAACAATTTAAAACACCCATTAGCTTTATTACTTGCTCAGATAGTTACAATCGTTTTAGTAGCACGGATATTTGGATGGATATGCAAGAAAATCGGCCAACCAGCAGTAATTGGTGAAATAATAGCTGGGATTGCCTTAGGTCCATCCTTTTTAGGTATGTACCTGCCGGAGATTTCTGCTTCTTTATTTCCCGAGTATTCCTTAGGGAATTTAAGCTTCTTAAGTCAAATAGGATTAATATTATTCATGTTTGTGATAGGAATGGAGTTAGACCTCAAGGTTTTAAAGAATAAAGCCCATGATGCTGTTTTAATTAGTCATGCGAGTATTATTATTCCTTTTGCATTAGGGATGACACTGGCATATTATATTTTCACTTCTTTTGCACCCGAAGGTGTCGAATTCTTGTCTTTTGGACTTTTTCTTGGAATATCGATGAGTATTACGGCTTTTCCAGTATTAGCAAGAATAGTGCAAGAAAGAGGATTACAAAAAACGCGATTAGGTACCATCGTTATTACATGTGCAGCGGCTG
Source organism: Myroides injenensis M09-0166 (assembly GCF_000246945.1). Classification (GTDB taxonomy): domain Bacteria; phylum Bacteroidota; class Bacteroidia; order Flavobacteriales; family Flavobacteriaceae; genus Flavobacterium; species Flavobacterium injenense. The sequence goes on along the minus strand of NZ_BAEX01000007.1, from coordinate 54,463 downwards.
ATGATATCACAGCATGGTGCTTATTAGCGGCTGTGATTGCAATAGTGCAAGCTGGTAGTTTTGTAAGTTCCCTTTATATTATTACGATGGCTATTATCTATGTTATTGTAATGATGAAATTAGTACGTCCTTTTTTAGCTCGTATTGCTAAGTATCAAACTACAAGTAAGTTATTTTCAAAAGGCACAGTTGCTATTTTCCTATTGACATTAATTATTTCTTCTTACTGTACAGAAGTTATTGGGATTCATGCATTATTTGGTGCATTTATGACAGGAGCTGTTATGCCAGATAATATGAAAATTAGAGATATTTTCATAGAGAAAGTTGAAGACGTAGCAGTTATATTATTTTTACCACTTTTTTTCGTATATACGGGTTTGAGGACAGAAATAGGGTTACTAAATGAACCTTACCTGTGGAAAATAACAGGTTTTATAATTTTGGTAGCAACTGTTGGTAAATTCGTAGGGAGTGCCATTACTGCTAAGTTTGTCGGTATTTCTTGGAAAGATAGTCTTGCTATAGGGGCATTGATGAACACTAGAGGATTGATGGAGCTAATTGTATTAAATATTGGTTTTGATTTAGGAGTACTGACGGGAGAGGTCTTTGCAATGATGGTAATTATGGCTTTAGCTACTACTTTCATGACAGGTCCATTATTAGATCTTATTAAAAAAATATTTGGTCCTTTAGGAGAAGAAAAAACTACAGAAGTTGTGGTAACTACTAATAAATATCAAGTATCACTTTTTTTTGAGAATAAAATGAGTCTGCAACCTTTGTTAAAAATTGCAGCTAGTTTTGTAGGTCGTGATAATAGAGATGTTAGTATTACAGCAATGCACTTAGCCGATAGTGAGGAAATTACTGCGTATAATGCACAAGAATATGAAGAGGATATTTTTGAGGCAGTTGAAGTAGAATCTTCTGCATTAGATCAAGAAGTGCAGACTTATTATAAAGTGTCTAATGATATTGAAGGTGATTTAATTTACACTGTCAATGAGGAATTATGTGATCTATTTTTAATAGAGATGGGGTACTCTATTTATAGAGGTTCACTGTTAGGTAATATCTTGGGATTTACAACTAGAATAATAAATCCTGATGTTTTATTAAATAAAATGACAGGCAAAGAGAAGATATTTGAAAACTCTTGGTTTAATGCACGTACCCAACAAATATTGAATAAAGCGAAAGTGCCTGTAGGAATTTTTGTGAATAAGGATTTTAGTAAAATTGATCATATTTTCCTTCCAATATTTTCAAAATCAGACCTTAAGTTACTTAACTATGCACAAAAGTGGATTAGAAATAGCGGTTCGCAGGTTTCAATATTAGATGCTACTGGTGAATTAGAGCATCATACCGAATTTAAGGAGCAGTTAAGGTTAATAGAGCAATATCGTCCTAATCATATACGTATAATTAGTAATAAAACAATTACAAAAGAATTTATTGAAGAATTTGATTTTATGTTAGTTGGACTAGATAGTTGGGATAAATTAATAGAAACGAGAAGTACTTGGTTAAACAATTCGCCTTCAATGTTAATTATAAAACCATAGTAGATAATGTTGACTAACTAGAAGCTACTCATTTAAGTTATCCATTTTTATTATTTATATTTATTAAGGAGTTATTCGTTTTTGAGTAACTCCTTTTTTGTATTAAACGTTTTGCATAGCTGTAATATTTGATTATTTCTAGGCTGTTTAATTGTTAATTATTTAATATCTTCATAGATTAAATAGATAGAATAAAAATGATTGATATCAAAACTCGTTTACGTGATTTTTTTTCAGTAGAGATGAAAGTTGGCTTTCTAGTGGATGATGTGGAAAAAGAAAGTGATTTTGAAATTAACACTTGGATTTTTATTCCCAATAGTATTGATATTAACGCATCTACCTATTCAAAAGTTCAGTTTTACTCTGATGTAAAATCAAAAGTTCGCTTTATTACGCCAGTATACTTATTAAGTGAATTGGTAGATAGGGGAGCAGTTCCTTATAATAATTTAAGAGCAGCTATGCTTGAGTTATTTAAAGGACAAGACGCCGATAAAAAAGAAAAAGCACTTTACGAATATGAGTTTCAGTTAAAAATGTTTATGGCCATTTTCCGAAGCGCTATGCGTAACTGCATTCATAGTATTAAAGTAAGTAAAGTAGATGATTTGCCAGAATTGGTTAAACAATATATTAACGATCTTACTACAATTAGAAATAAGTTTAGAGAACTACGTAATATTATTCAATATAGGCAAGAGGGTGATGAAGTTTACAATTATTTTAATTTTAGTGATGAGTATCTTGCATATGCAACTCTGAATCATACTTTTGGATTATTATCATTTTTAGAAAAGCAAAATATATCTTCTTATGATGTCTTATCAACTGAATTAAAAAAACTGATTCTAGACGAGAAGGTTTATATGAATGAGCATAATTATGTAGATTTAAATCAGAATGAAACAATAGGCAATCAGCATGTTGCTTATCGACATGTCATGTTAAATAAATATATTGAGTCTGATCTAGCATTGAAATCGACTAAGAAAAGAGATGGAGATGGTGTTTTGGTTCAACAGATATATTATAGTCTAGCTGCAGGTTTATCTATGATTTTTGCTACTATCATTGCTTTTTCATTTCAGCAACGTTATGGTAATTTTACTATGCCCTTATTTGTAGCGTTAGTCATTAGTTATATGCTGAAAGACAGAATTAAAGAATTAATGCGTTTTTATTTTGCAGGTAAGATAGGAGGTAAGTATTTTGATCACAAAACTGATATAAGTATTAAAGATCAGAAAATAGGATGGATAAAAGAAAGTATCGATTTTATTACAGATGATAAGGTTCCTGATGAAGTTTTGACAATGCGTAATCGCTCTGCTTTATTAGAAGTTGAGAATAAAATACACAATGAAAAGATAATTCTTTATCGCAAAAAAGTTAGACTGGAGAATACAAAGGCAATGAAAGAAAGTACATACTCATTTGAGGGGATTAATGATATTTTGAGATTTAATCTTACTCGTATTACACAGCGTATGGATAATCCTTTAGTACCCGCTTATGTTTTATCTGAGAATACTTTAGATGGTAAACCTATAGAGATTTTTGTAGATAAAGTTTATTATCTGAACTTTATTCTTCAAATTAAATACAAGAATAATTTAGAATATAAGCGATTTAGACTAGTATGTCAACGATCTGGTATTCAAAAAATAGAAGAATTGCCTATTGATGAATAAATTATAGTATTAAGACCATTGCACCAGAGAAAATTAATAGACCACCAACAATAGTTTTAGCATCCATTGGTTCTTTTAAAAATATAAAAGAAAGTATCATAACAAACACGATACTTAGCTTATCAATAGGAGCCACTTTTGATACGTCACCAGTTTCTAATGCTTTAAAGTAAAATATCCACGAGAGACCTGTAGCTATACCTGATGCTATTAAGAATAATAGATTTTGTTTGCTAAGGTCTTTTATTTCTTTTAATTGACCAGAGAAGAGTACAATAAACCAAGCAAGAAATAGTACAACTGTTGTTCTAACAGCTGTAGCTAAATTACCACTAACGCCTTTTACTCCTACTTTAGATAGTATCGCTGTTAAGGCAGCAAATATTGCTGATAGAAAGGCGTAATATTTCCACATGATAATCTATGATTAATTGATAAAGTAAATATATTATTTTGTATAACATCTTAATCTAATTAATGAAAGATTATCTTTTGAGTTTTATATCAATAATCTAGTCTCTCATCACGTAGAAGAGTACATGCTTAAAAATTCATCTCGATGAATGAAGTATCTCATGCAAGATGCCATTGGGGACCTCTTAGTATTAAGCTATTATTTAAACTTATTTTGTAAATAATTTGCCTTAAGTCATATTTGAATATTATAATAAATACGTTACTAATAATCCTTAGAACAGGATTACTATATAAAATTATAATACTTATTTACCTATTGGTTAAACAATGTCCATTAATGACTTTTTTTTACCATTTTCGGAATAGTGGTTTTATTAAAAAACCTTGATTGTATAAGGCTTGTAGAGCAATTTTAACAGTTGATAAACAAATTTGTTCGGGAAGTGTTCTAGAAGTATACATGCGAGCATTGCAAAATAGGGATATTCCCAAACAACACTGCTATAGTGCCCGAAAAGCGCTGAAACAAGATCTAAATGGAATTTTAAAAAACTGGAAAAGTAGGGGAATAAGATTGACTTATTTACAGTCAATTTAGAATAAAAAACACACTTTGATTTGTGTATTTGTATTACAACGTTTGAGCTAGAATGCTGATTAACAATGCAAAATTACGATTTATTTCGGTACATTTATAATATTTAGAAGAGTAAAAATAAAAAAAGGGAGTCTCCAAATAGTGACTTATGAAGCTCCCTTTTATATTTATCTTATAAAATTAATCATTTTAGAATTTAATTGTTGTTCTCCTTGATAGCGATAGCAGGTAAGGTTTCCTTCTTTTGCTACACTGAAGTCAAGACAACACGCATTATCTGTTAAGATTTTTGGTTTTTCATTAAGACCAAATTTTAGCCAATAATGTCCAAAAAATACAGGTTTGTCAGCTTTTCTATAGAATGTGATATCTTTAACATCCACCGGTGTATTAGGTAAATCTCTTATTGGTAAAGCACTTAATGATTTATAAGTTGTTTCACCAGTCGGTTCTTCCCACCACTTAATTCTAAATTCGTTGCGCAAAATACCATCTTTATCAATAAATGTTTCGTTATTTGGTAATGCGATTTCCTTACCTTTTAAAACAATTTCAATTGCATTTTGAAGTTCCGTTCCCTCTGTATTTGCTTCTTCTAATAAATCTTTATCAAGATGATAATCTTTTAATCTTGAGTTTAAATACTCAATACTTTTATAATCCCAGCATGCATGTACTACTCTGAATGAGTCATTCTCAAAAAACAAAGGAAGTGATTTAAACCATTCTATATACATTTTATATAAATTAGGTTTCTGCATAAATGCTGCCATCGTTACGGCATGTTGATTAAAGTTCTTTTTAGTATGAGGTCTTAAGTATTCACCATTAGAAGCTATTGTATTATAGCAAATAGCATTATATTCATGATTTCCCATTAGAGCAATAGCTTCATGGTTATCGACCATTCTTTTTACGATATCTAGTACTTCGACTACGTTAACTCCTCTATCTATAAAGTCTCCTAAAAAAAGTACTTTTCGTTCAGGATGTTGGAAGTAGTTATTCTTAAGGGTATAGCCCAAGGCTAAAAGTAGTTTTTTTAAATCATTGCTATGTCCATGTATATCACCAATAATGTCAAAATTGGTAAAGTTCTTAGGAATGTTATTAATCATGGTGTTTGTCTAAATTTATTATCCTTCTAAAATACGTTTTTTTTATTTATTTTGGGAATATTATAATGATAAAATGTGAATATTTTTAAACTAATTAAATAATAGTCCTTAAAATATGTTAGGGAAAAAAATGGGGGTAGAATAGATATAAAAAAAGAAGGTCAATGCGAATGCATTGACCTTCTTATAAGTTTAAGCTAGTGATTATTGCTTAGCTAAATCTTTCATTTCTTTTTCAATCATATCGTAGAATTGATCGATTTTTGGTAATAAGATAATTCTAGTTCTTCTGTTTCTAGCTTTATCTTCTTTAGTATCGTTTTCTACTAATGGTTGATATTCTCCACGTCCAGCAGCTACTAATCTTTCTGGAGCAATGTTAAAGTCTTTTTGTAATAATTGTACGATAGAAGCCGCACGTTTAACACTTAAGTCCCAGTTATCTCTCATTTGAGCATTTTTAATAGGCACATTATCAGTGTGTCCTTCTACCATAACTTCGAAATCTGGTTTGCTTTGTGCAACTTTAGCAACTTTAGCTAAAACTTTCTTAGCATTTTCATTTACATCCCAGCTAGCTGTTTTAAATAATAATTTATCAGCAATAGAGATATAAACTACTCCTTTTTCTACGTTAACTTGAATATCTGGATCATCAAAACCAACTTCTTTTTTAACGCTTTTTACTAACGCTAAAGTAACTGAGTCTTTTTTAGTAATAGCATCTTGTAAACGAGAAATTTTTAAATCTTTTTCTTTAAGACTTTCTAGAGATTTCTCTAAATTCTCAGCACCTTTAGATGATAGCATTGTAAGGTTACCAACGTTGCTAATTAAATCAGAAGTGTTTTTCTTAAGATAATCAACTTGGTTTGCTAATGCTTGTTTTTCTGCTAATGTTGAATTTAGTTTAATTGTACAAGTATTTAATAAATCTTGTATTTCTTGATTTTTTGATTCTAAATCTGCAATCTTCTGTTTTGTACCACAAGAAGCGAAAGTCAGAGCTAGAACTGATAAACCTAATACTACTTTTCTCATAATTAAAAATGATTGAATTTCTGATTCAAATATAGCAAATAGCTTGCAACTTTTAATACTTTGCCAAAAATATTTGATTAGAATTATTTAATATATTTCTTTTTTCTTTGAAGAAAGTATAAAAAGACTATTGATCTGTGTTTGTAGTAGTTAGTAATCGGTTTTTTTGACTTTTTATTTTTAAAACTTGAAATTCGCTTGTAAAAGCCAAAGTGTGCGCGGATTATAGCAAAACAATGATTAGGTTGTAATGTCAAAAAATAGCGTACACCTGCAATTCCATCTAAACACAAACGATTAAAAATTGTGAAAAACTTGCCTTTTGCTGGTAAATTTTTATAGAGCATTAAAAGTGAATTTCTGAAATTCAGATATGTTTTTTTAGGATTTTGATATTTTAGTGTGGCACCTCCAATGTGGAATATTGTGGATTTTCCACAGTATTTTACCACATATCCTGCATTATGTGCTCTCCAACATAGATCAATTTCTTCTTGATGAGCAAAGAAGTCTTCTTCTAGACCATTAAGTTCTTTATAAACAGTATTGCGAATAAAAAAACAAGCTCCTGAAGCCCAAAATATTTCAACTTCATCATCATATTGTCCATTGTCTTCTTCTATTGTATCAAATATTCTTCCTCTACAATAAGGAAAGCCATATTTATCAATAAATCCACCAGCTGCGCCTGCATATTCAAAGTGTGAAGGCTTTTTATAATCTAAAATCTTAGGTTGAATTATTGCTGTATTAGGTTCAGTATCAAAAATATTTTCTATAGGAGTAAGCCAATTTTCAGTCACTTCGACATCAGAATTAACTAATACGAGGTAAGGTTCATTTATGTTTTTTAAACCTTCATTATACCCTTTTGAAAAACCAAAGTTATCTTGGTTTTTTATGATATTTACAGATGGGAATAATTCTTCTACTAATTGTATCGAATTATCAGTTGATGCATTATCTATTACATATATTGTAGCATCATCAGAATATTTTATAATAGAAGGTAAAAATTGTTCTAGTAAAGCTTTTCCATTCCAGTTAAGAATAGCGATAGCAAATTTGTTATTCATAATATACTATTTTTAGGAATTACCGTAAGCTGGCAAATCTTTTAGGAAAAGATATTTATTATTACTGTAATCCATTTTACAAAAGTAGTGACCAAGTCCATTAGTGACATATAATAAGTTTGCTCTCAATTGGAAATTATATCTAGCTATTTGATCAAAAGTATCTTGAGTGATCTTAACTTCAGGAGCTTTGCATTCAATTAAGATATTAATAGAACCATTAGGATTGAAAACTACTAAATCATAACGCTTATTCATCCCGTTAATTTTAACTACATTTTCGACCCCTATTAAAGATGTGGGATAATTTTTAATATGTATTAATGTATGAATTACATGTTGTCGAACCCACTCTTCAGGTGTTAGTAGGATAAACTTTTTACGGATAACATCAAAAATAGCTAGCTTATTTTCACTATTTTTGAAGCGAAATTCAAACTGAGGGAAATTCAACTTTTGCATAGAGCAAATATATTTTTTCTTTAGTTATAGAACAATTAAAAACAGTTAGAATATTTTGGACCAAATAAAGGAGATAATAAAGAATATAAAGAATAAGAATATTGCCCCTATCTATTTTTTAATGGGAGAAGAACCCTACTATATAGATAAGTTATCTGAGTACATTGAGGATAATGTACTTACTGAAGAAGAAAAAGGCTTTAATCAAATGGTTCTTTATGGGCGAGATGTAAGTATTCAAGATATTGTATCTAACGCAAAACGCTTTCCTTTAATGGCAGAAAAGCAGGTTGTTATCGTAAAAGAGGCACAAGATTTAGCTCGTTCTATAGATCAATTAGAAAGTTATGCTAATCAAGTACAGCCTGCGACAGTGTTAGTTTTTTGTTACAAATATAAAACACTTGACAAACGTAAGAAAGTATATAAAGCTATCGATAAGGCTGGTGTGATTTTTGAAAGTAAGAAACTAAGAGATTATCAAATAGATAATTGGATTAAAAATCACGTAACTGGTCGGGGGTATAATATTGATCCTAAAGCTAGTGCAATGTTAGCAGAATTCTTAGGGAATGATTTATCGCGCATAGCAAACGAAGTTGGGAAATTGTTATTACTAATACCTCAAGGAAGTACAATAACGGCAGATGTAGTTGAAAAAAATATCGGTATTAGTAAAGATTTTAATAATTTTGAACTTATTAAAGCAATTGTAGATCGCAATCAAGTTAATGCTTATAAAATTGTAAATTACTTTGCTCAGAATCCAAAAAATAACCCTATCGTCTTAACCATGGGGCTAGTGTACTCTTATTTTTCAAAACTGTTGTTATATCATGGTTTGAAGGATAAGACTGCAAGTAATGTCATTAAGCAATTGAAAGTTAGTCAATACGCTGTTAAAGATTATGAATTAGGCGCGCGAATATATCCTATGAAACGTGTAAGTGGTATTATTGCACATTTAAAAGATATTGATCTAAAAAGTAAGGGGGTGGGTGCTAGTAATATGCCCCAAGGGGAATTACTAAAAGAAATGTTGATAAAAATATTTAATTAAAATTACATAGAAATGGCTTATAAATTAGACAAAAACAAGATTTTAGGATATGCAACATTGATAATGATCTTAATGGGAGGCCTATTAATCGGTTTAGGAGCTTTTAAATATTCAGAGATTGCAGGATGGGGATTCACAGCTGTAGGTATTGGATTTTTAGCCATAGCATGGGTGTTTAATGCGCTTAAAGGAAGAGTTTAATTTTCTTATTAAAAGATAAAAAGGAGCTTAACTAGCTCCTTTTTTAGTTTAAATAAATTAACTGTTAGAACTTTAAGTATTAAAATAAAGACTAGAGAATAGTAGAAACATTGTTTGTTATACTTGTTTTTTAATTAAATTTGTAGCTTCTGAATAACTGGAAATGAATAGATTATATTTATGTAACATAAAGTATAGGCTTGAGTAGGTAAATATGAGTATTGCTATTGCAGTATTTTCAAGAGCTCTTGTTAATCCTTTATTATTACTGACTTTCCTTAATATAATATCCGAATTGTAATAAATATAAATTTCTTATAGGGATTTAGGCTACTGATATTGGTAAAAGTGGACTAGATAGGCGTCACAAATTATCAATAGCTTTTTTTAGTTCATTTTAGAAGAAGTGTCTGGTTGTAGATATTGTTTAAGGTTGAAAGCTAGAGTTATCAGAAATGATTGAAAACTTTAATTATGGTGATTTAAAATAGAAGGGGGATTATGTTGTCACATCGCGGTACTGAGCGCACATTTATGCATAATTTACGCTTGGCAGTTTTATTGTCTTTTGTAGGAGGGTTGGTTAATGTTATTGGATTTTTAAGTTTAAAAATGATGACTACTAACTTAACAGGTTATTTAGCTGTTTTTGTTAGTAATTTATTGACATTACATTGGGATGAAGTAATAACAGTTATAGCTATTATATTTTCTTTCTTTTTTGGAGCATTTACTTCCCATTTTATTCTAAATATACAATTGCGTTTACTAAAAAAAGTGCACTTTGCAGTACCCTTAGTATTTGAATCAATGATGTTAGCGGTTCTAGGTTATTATGGAATCGAATGGATAAATGAGGGGTATGGGCTAGAAGTAGGTTGTTTCATGCTTTTTTTGATGGGATTGCAGAATTCATTGGTTACTTTTATATCTAATGCTGTTATTCGTACTACACACGTTACTGGAATTTTTACAGATTTAGGTATAGAAGTAGCACGACTGTTTTTTAATTTTACTAATGGCGAAGAACGTAAACGACTTTTCGCATTGATAGGGTTAAAAGTATCTATTGTTTCTTCCTTTTGTATAGGTGGGTTAGTAGGAGCTTATTTCTTTCATCTAATAGGATTTGAAGTCCTTTACATCGGTAGTGCAGTTATTCTATTTACTAGTGTATATGATTACTTAAAAATTAAGATGAAAAAAGTAATTGAGGAAGGAAAAAAACATGTGGTATGGAAAAAAAGAAAATTTATACCTAGTAAAGATCACACTATGCCAAAGCCTTAATTACTAATTAAGCAGAAATAAAAAATCTTGTAAATGATAAGTAGCAAATTTATTTTGCATAAAAACTAGTCATTTACAAGATTTTTGTTTAAATCCCAATATGATGTTCATATTCATCTTCTAATGCATCCTCTTTCTTTAGGCAGCTATCTACAGGAGATATAGAATCGCAACTAGGACAATAATAAGCATCTATTGATGGATCGTAATAATGATTCTCGTGGTTATCCTCACAATAATCATTTTCAGAAAAAAGTAAGTAATTTGTCATACCGGTAAATTTGTTATTATTACGTTACTAATATACGTAAAAAATAAAATATAATTAGTGCATTTGGTTAGTAAAAATTCAGTAATGTTAAAAAAGTTTTTTAAGGTTTGATAATGTCATTATTTTAATTTCTAACGCTAGTGTTTTTATGAAATATTTAGACAGATTAATAATATAAGAATCAAAAAATACTTATTCTCTATTGTGGCTTAAAAACAGTTTCTAAATTCATTTTTAAAGTGTATTTTTGGCTTGTTATGCTTTGTTAGTACAAACAGAGTATTATTTAAAATATTAAATCAATTTATTTTACTTTATGTCAGACGATAAAAAAGTGATTTTTTCGATGTCGAAAGTGAGTAAAACTTACTCATCGACTAATAAAACTGTCCTGAAAGATATTTACTTAAGTTTCTTTTATGGAGCTAAAATCGGTATTTTAGGTTTAAATGGTTCAGGTAAATCATCTTTACTTAAAATTATAGCAGGTGTAGATAAAAACTATCAAGGAGATGTAGTCTTTGCTCCTGGATATACAGTGGGGTATTTAGAACAAGAACCACAATTAGATGAAAGTAAAACAGTTATTGAGATTGTAAAAGAAGGAGCAGCAGAGATTGTTGGAATTCTAGATGAGTTCAATAAGATTAATGATATGTTTGGTTTACCAGAAGTTTATGAAGATGCAGATAAAATGCAAAAACTTATGGATCGTCAAGCTGAATTACAAGATAAGATTGATGCAGCAGGAGGTTGGGAATTAGATACTAAACTTGCTATTGCAATGGATGCTTTAAGAACACCAGATCCAGATACGCCTATTAAGGTGTTGTCAGGAGGTGAGCGCAGACGTGTAGCATTATGCCGTTTGTTATTGCAAAACCCAGATGTCTTATTATTAGATGAGCCTACTAACCACTTAGACGCTGAATCTGTACACTGGTTAGAACAACATTTACAGCAATACGCTGGTACAGTAATCGCTGTTACCCACGATCGTTATTTCTTAGATAATGTTGCAGGTTGGATTTTAGAGTTAGATAGAGGTGAAGGAATTCCATGGAAAGGTAACTATTCATCTTGGTTAGATCAAAAATCGAAACGCCTTGCTTTAGAAGAAAAAGTAGCTTCAAAACGTCGTAAAAACTTAGAAAGAGAACTTGATTGGGTAAGACAAGGTGCTAAAGGTCGTCAAACTAAGCAAAAAGCAAGGTTGCAAAACTATGATAAGCTTCTTAATGAAGATCAGAAACAGTTAGAGGAAAAATTAGAAATCTATATACCAAACGGTCCTCGTCTTGGAACTAATGTAATTGAAGCAAAAGGAGTATCAAAAGCTTTTGGTGATAAATTACTTTATGAAGACTTGAATTTTACTTTACCACAAGCTGGTATTGTTGGAATTATTGGTCCTAATGGAGCAGGTAAGTCAACAATTTTTCGTATGATTATGGGTGAAGAAACTCCTGATGGAGGAACATTTGCGATTGGTGATACAGTTAAGATTGCTTACGTAGATCAATCGCATACTAATATAGATCCTGAGAAATCAATATGGGAGAATTTCTGTGATGGTCAAGAATTAATTATGATGGGAGGTCGTCAAGTTAATTCTCGTGCTTATTTAAGTAGATTTAATTTTGGAGGTTCAGATCAAAATAAAAAAGTAGCAACGCTTTCTGGTGGAGAACGCAACCGCTTGCATTTAGCAATGACTTTGAAAGAGGAAGGGAACGTATTACTTCTTGATGAGCCTACGAATGATTTAGATGTTAATACACTGCGTGCATTGGAAGAAGGGTTAGATAATTTTGCAGGATGTGCTGTAGTTATCTCTCACGACCGTTGGTTCTTAGACCGTATTTGTACACATATTTTAGCCTTTGAAGGAGATTCACAAGTATATTTCTTTGAAGGTTCTTTCTCAGAGTATGAAGAAAATCGTAAGAAACGTTTAGGTGATGTTGCACCTACACGTTTAAGATATAAAAAACTTGTTAGATAATAATAAGTTCATCAATAATAAAGAAAGCTATTCAAATTTATTTGAGTAGCTTTTTTTATTTGCAAAAATATTCTTGGCTATATCAAGTCAAAAAATGCTTATTTGTTAATTAAAATACTTTCGTAATCTTGATTTGATTTTTATTATAATTCTTAATAAATAAAAAATAAACTTGCAGCAGTATAGGGAATATAACAGATGAGTTTTATGCAGAAATATTATTTATTAGTTTTTATTAGTTTGTCCTATTGGTTTACATCTGCTAAGTCTAGTAGTAACCATTCTGATTTATATCTAATGTTAAATCAAGAGAATTCAAAAGTTTATTCATTTTATCCTAAATATGAACTTTGTTATCTTACTTTTTCATCTCCTTTACTAAATGATTTAAACAAAAGAAAAAAGAAAGAAGAAAGTTTACTGAGTTTTATGAATTATAAATATGCTGGATTAGAAGCGAATATTAGAATTAGTTCAGGAGTTCTCTATGAAAAAGATAAATTAGATAATACGAATTTTTTTGGTTGGAATGATGATCTGACAATTTTTGGGAACTTTTTAAATTATTTCTGGGATTATTTGTTGGAGTAAGTTTATTTTATTAAGATATTTTTGCTATTTATTTTTAGTAGTATAGTATTTAGGTGATTATACTGGCTTCTCTTAATATAACGATAAAATCTATGAAATTCCATATCATCCAACTTGATATGGTGGTTTCAAATCTATAGCGTAAAGAACGAAAGCTATGTAATCAAGCATTTGTTTTTTCAATAGCATCTCTTTTTTTGTATAGTTTTTCATCATAATAATTGTCTTCATTACCTTGCCCATTTCGTTTACCTGGAAAGGTGTTAGTTATTGTTTCTTTATCTATACCTATTTAAATATCAGTAGACTAAAACCCTAATCAGCATTAATAAAATAATCCTGATAAAAGTCTTTGAGTAGATAGTAATTGATTAGTTATGTCTTCTAAATAGATTTATATATCAATAGGCGATGAAGTGTACTGTAAAGACTCTAACTATCTGAGCAAAAAAACACCTCACTTTTTTTATACTCCAAAAAATGTATCTAATTAAAATACAATAACTTATGTTAAAAGTGATCTATTGGAGTTAAATTATGAATGCTTGCTAAAGCTAGTATTCATAAGGACTCGTGCTAAATCCTTTAACAGTTCTTCAACAATTCCCCATGATTGCTCCATATAGAGGCCTATTTGTTGAAGGAATCTTGAAGAACTGTTGACGCGTTGTTGAAAAAATCATTTCCTCTATAGTTATAAAGATATCTAATGAATCAATTACTTCAAAAATCATTTTATATGCTTTTTTTTTAAAAAAGACCTTTGAATAATTAAATAGGAAAATCTAAATTTATAAGTTAATAGGCAGGTAATAATTGTAGTATAGCGTATCTTCTAAATGTAATGAAACTGGTAATTTATACGATGCAGCTTTTTCTTGAAAACTTTAAAAGAAAAATTTGTCTATTCTATTTTGAGATACGTTTGAAATAACTATTTTTGCGCATGCAACACAATGTACTTATTTTAGATTTTGGATCGCAATACACTCAGTTGATTGCGCGAAGAGTTCGAGAATTAAATATTTTCTGCGAAATCTTACCATTTAATGATTTACCAAAGGATTTAACTGAATATAAAGCTGTGATTTTATCAGGTAGTCCTTATTCAGTGCGCTCTGAAGAAGCGTTACATCCAGATTTGTCTAACATCAAAGGAAAACTCCCTTTATTAGCAGTGTGCTATGGAGCACAATACTTAGCTCACTTTTTTGGAGGAGAAGTTGCTCCTTCTGATACCAGAGAATATGGAAGAGCTAATTTAGATTTTATTGCTGATGATATTTTCTTTAAAGATATTCCACAAAATAGCCAAGTGTGGATGAGTCATAGCGATACAATCAAAAAAATTCCTACTAATGGAGTACTTTTGGCAAGTACAAAAGATGTTAAAAATGCTGCGTATAAAATTGATGGCGAAGCGACTTATGCTATTCAATTTCATCCAGAAGTATATCACTCGACAGATGGAGCACAATTATTAAAAAACTTTTTAGTTGATATTGCGGGTGTATCTCAAGATTTTACACCTAATGCTTTTGTTGAAGAATCTATCGAGAGCTTAAGAAATACTGTTGGAAATGAAAAAGTAGTATTAGCATTATCTGGTGGAGTAGATTCTACTGTAGCAGCAGTATTATTGAATAAAGCAATTGGTAAAAACTTATATTGTATTTTCGTTAATAATGGTCTTTTAAGAAAGAATGAATTCCAAAACGTACTTGATAATTATCAAGGAATGGGATTAAATGTAAAAGGTGTGGATGCGACAGATCGTTTTATGTCTGCTTTAGCAGGTTTAGAAGATCCAGAACAAAAGCGTAAAGCAATTGGAAAAGCCTTTATTGAAGTATTTGACGATGAAGCTAAATTGATTGAAGATGCTACATTTTTAGGACAAGGAACAATTTATCCTGATGTCATAGAATCAATTTCAGTAAAAGGTCCATCTGCAACTATTAAATCTCATCATAATGTAGGTGGATTACCTGATTTTATGAAATTAAAAGTGGTTGAACCATTGCGTATGTTGTTTAAAGATGAGGTACGTAGAGTGGGAGCGTCTTTAGGTATTGATCCTGAATTATTAGGAAGACATCCTTTCCCAGGTCCAGGATTGGCAATTCGCATTTTAGGTGATATTACACAAGAGAAGGTACGTTTGCTACAAGAAGTAGATGCTATCTTTATTGAAGGATTAAAAGAACACGGGCTTTATAACTCAGTTTGGCAAGCAGGGGCAATTTTATTACCTGTTAATAGCGTTGGGGTAATGGGGGATGAGAGAACTTATGAAAAAGTTGTTGCATTAAGAGCTGTGGCTTCTACTGATGGAATGACTGCTGATTGGGTTCATTTGCCATATGAGTTCTTAATGGAAATTTCGAATAAAATTATTAATAGAGTAAAAGGTGTAAATAGAGTCGTTTACGATATTAGTTCAAAACCACCAGCAACAATTGAGTGGGAATAATTTAAATATTTAAATAAGTCGCTGTAACTTTGTTGCAGCGACTTATTCGTTTATTAAAAAGATTTGCAAAATGAAAAAGAACTTTATAGCTGCAATTTCAGCTTTTATTATTACTATATCTTCACTATCTGCTCAAGAGAAGACTTTTATCCATTACAGAGTAAACAAAGGAGAAACAGTTAGTAAAATAGCTAGAGAGAATGGTATTCCTGTGTCAGATTTATTAAAATATAATCCTGATGCTAAAGGAGGGATAAAAGAAGGTAGTTTTTTATTAATACCAACTCAAAGTTTTTTAGAACAAGAAAATAAGAAAAAACAGCAGTCAACAGAAAAAACAGAAAATAGAGTGACGTCAGTTAATACTTTTTCTGAGAATTCTGATAAAGGAGGAATGCATTTTGTAAAGCCAAAAGAAACATTATATAGTATTAGTCGACAATACAATATTTCGATTGATCAATTATATAAACTAAATCCTAGTTTAAAGGAGGAAGGATTGAAAGCGGAAACTTATGTTTTAGTAGTACCTCAAGAAAAGAAGAATAGTACTGATGTAAAAGCATCTAAAGATGTTACTGGGATAGATCAATCTAAACCAAGATATACGTCAAAATTGCCATCTGCAAGTGCCGATACTATTAAAGATATCAATAATATCTATTTTAAATATATAGATGTTGAACCACAAAATACACTTTATGGTTTAGCTGTGCTTTATAATACTACTATTCAGAGATTAATGGAGTTAAACCCAGAATTAAAGGATGGGCTAAAAAGTGGACAAAAAATTAAAGTTCCTGCTTATGGATTTTCAAATAAAGAAGATATTGTTGAAGTAACTCCAATCGTTAAAGAAGAAGGTTACAAAACTATCATAGTAGAACCAAAACAAACTCTGTATAGTCTTTCTCGTCAAAACGGAATTACGATAGAAGAATTAGTTAAATTAAATCCTGAGCTAAAAAATGGTCTAAGAAGCGGAATGGAACTTAAGATTCCAACTACCACTGGATCAATTCAGGATATTGAAGTAGATGAAAATATAGAAGTTAGCTTTAGAAATAATTTTGCTGATTTAGAGTCTTCAGTTTCTAAAAGAAAGAGAAAGGAAATAGCTTTGCTGTTACCTTTCAATGTATCCCGTTTAGGAGATGATATCTCTGCTAAATTGCAAAGTGATGCATTTTTAAATATGACATTAGATTTTTATTCAGGTGCTAAGATAGCTATTGAACATGCTGAAAAGTTAGGACTACCTCTGACGGTAAATGTATATGATTCTAATGAAAGTAAAACGAGTTCTAATGTAGGAACACTATTGCAAACTAAAGATTTTTCAGATACTGATGTAATTATTGGACCATTCTTTCAATCTAATTTAGAGCAAGCAATTAATAAGTTACCAAATAAAGATATTGTGGTAATTTCTCCATTATCAAATGAAAAATTAGTTGCTTCTAGTCAATTGGTGCAAACAATGCCGTATGCAGATGTCTTAAGGGTTGGCTTGCTAGATTATTTTGTGAAAAATAATAATGTAAAACTAACTGTGATTGTAGATGATAAACGTACATCCACTAAACGTTTTATGCAAAATTATTATCCTAACGTTAAAGTAATCAGTACATCTTTGATTAATGACGTAGATAAAACTTTAGTTAGTGGTAAGACTAATGTTTTTGTGTTAGATTCAAACAGTATTGAATCAGCATCTTTATTAACTACAAAACTAAAAAAGAGAGTTGGAGATTTTGATATTCAGTTAGCTTCCTTTGATAAAGGAGATGTATTTGATAGTAGTGAAATCGATATTGAATCATTGGTAGCTTTAAAATATACTTATCCTTCAGTAACCAGAGATAATAAAACCAATACAGATAACCAATTCCAGCAAGAATATAGAGAGAAGTATAATATTTCGCCAAATAGATTTGCTACTAGAGGATACGATGTTACTTATGATGTTATCCTACGTTTATTTCAGGGTAGTGATTTTATGAATACAATTAAATATCAGACACAAGCTGTAGAAAATAAGTTTATTTATAGTAGAAGTCCAGAAGGAAGTATTAGAAATACTGGAGTATATTTACTACAATATACTGATGATTTAACTGTTAAGGTACTTCAATAATGCTTGGTGATCAAAAATATCTCATAGAGTTAGCACATACTAAGATGCCATATGGAAAATATGAGGGTACTTACTTAATAGATATTCCAGAATATTATATTGTATGGTACCACAATAAAGGATTTCCAAAAGGAAAGCTTGGGGAGCAATTAGCTCTTATTTATGAGTTGAAATTAAATGGTTTAGAGTATTTAATTAGGAATATTCGTAATAACTTTTCAAAATAATATATAAATGAAAACCGCTTATTTTAGCGGTTTTTTTTGTTTTAAAGTGTGTATTGCAGAATAATGTTGAATTTATTTGAATAAGATTAACTTTAAAAATAGAAATTATCTGTTTTTTAGAATTGTCAAATTATCTGTTTTTTTGTCATTAATATATCAAATTTATATTTGAGGTGCCTGAAAATGCTGATTTAGTAATTTTAGGTATAATTTAATAATTTCTTGTAAAGTTCTCACCTATGTATGAGTGCCAAACTTTTTACTTCAAAACTAAAAACACAATAATTAATTGTAAATTTACACTGTAAAAATCGATTGATTATGATGAATATTCCTACTTCTAGTCACCCACGAGTTGTTATTATTGGTGGAGGTTTCGGAGGACTTTCTCTAGCTAAAAAATTAAAGAATAAAAATTTTCAAGTTGTATTACTTGATAAGCATAATTATCATACTTTTCAACCTTTGTTATATCAAGTAGCTACAGGTGGATTAGAATCTGGGTCTATTGCTTATCCTATACGCAAGGTGGTTCAAGATTTTGATGAAATTTATTTTCGTTTAGCTAAAGTAGAGCGCATCGATACAGTTAATAAAAAAGTTATAGCAGATATTGGAACTATATTTTATGATTATGTCGTAATTGCCACAGGTTCTAAAACTAACTTTTTTGGTAATGAACACATAAAAGAAAATAGTATGGCTATGAAAACCATACCACAGTCTTTAAATATTAGAAGTTTAGTTCTAGAGAACTTTGAATCAGCATTATTGACAAATGATATTAGTGAGCAAAAAGCATTGATGAATTTTGTTGTGGTTGGAGCAGGGCCAACTGGAGTAGAGCTTGCAGGTGCTTTAGCAGAAATGAGAAAGCACGTTCTTCCTAAAGATTATCCAGATTTGGATTTTAGAAAGATGGAGATTAATGTCATACAAGGAGCAGACAAAGTATTAGATGCTATGTCTAGTAAATCTTCTAAAGCTGCAGAAAAGTTCTTACGAAAATTAGGTGTTAATGTTTGGCTAGGAGAGATAGTAGTTGATTACGATGGTAATAGGGTAATCACTAAATCAGGTAAAGAGTTCAAAGCTGACACTGTGATTTGGACAGCAGGGGTAATGGGAGCTCCTGTTGAAGGATTTGATGCAACTGTAATACAAAGAGGTAATCGTATTAAAGTAAATGAATATAATCAAGTAGAAGGCTTTACTGACGTATTTGCGATTGGTGATGTGGCTACGATGATGACAGAAAAAACTCCAATGGGTCACCCAATGATGGCTCAGCCAGCAATACAACAAGGTGATTTATTGGCTAAGAACCTAGTACGTCTAGCAGAAGGTAAACCTATGAAGCCTTTTGTGTATCGTGATAAAGGCTCGATGGCTACAATAGGACGTAATAAAGCAGTAGTGGATTTACCTAAATTTCATTTTAATGGATTCTTTGCTTGGTTCGTATGGATGTTTGTGCATTTAATGTCATTAATCGGATTTAGAAATAAACTTGTTGTTTTCTGGAACTGGTTATATAACTATGTTATGTTTGACAGACAAGCGCGTTTAATTGTTCGTCCTTATAAGAAAAAGACTTCAGAGAGTTTTGATAAAGATATAGTAGATTAATTAATATAAAGGATGCTCTTGATCATAGTTAACTAATAGGTCTACAAATTTATTATAAGAACGTAGTCCCTCACTTTGATTGTTCATCTTTAAGAAATTACTATAAAAAAACTTAAAAAATGAATCAGTTATATTTTTATAAGATTGCCAAAAGAGCATATTTTCATTAATGTTTGTTTTAACGCCTTGATGAATAGTTTCTTTTAATTCTTCAAAATATTCTGGTTCATTTTTTGCCAATTCATTTAAGCAATATCTAAGTGCAAATATATTAGCACCGTATTTATATAGTAAGTTATCTTGATTTTTGGCAGAAAGAAAGCCAATAAAGTTAGCTTCGCTCTCTCTTGCAAATCCTAATTGATGAGATGCTTCATGAGAAGCTGTCACAATCATTGTTAGCTTAGGTATAATTCTATTTACTTGCGCTTCATTGGTAAAAGGATTGATATATCCAGAAAATCCCATATAAGTTAATATTACGCTATATAAAGAAGATTTGACAGTCGTGTCATAATAGTCATATAAATCTGTTTCTATAGCTGTTTTTTTCAAGCCTATAGCTGTGTCGTTATAAATATTCTTATTTGTGAAGTTATTTACTACAGGTATATCATTTTTATTAGTTAATATTATCTGTTGTTTATTGGTTTCTTCAATTATTTTTTTGGTTAAGTTATATAATTTTTCTCCATTGTATCCTTCTTGTAATTCTAATTTTACATATAAAGGAAGGCGGTAATTATTCAAACCCCAGCTTAGATTAAACAATATGTAAAAACCTATGGCAAATTTTACTCCCAAAATTGTTACATCAATAACTTTATTTTTAAAATTTTCTCCAAATTTTACAATCTTATACAGTTTGTATCCAATTAATAGTATTGCTAATAGATAAATTACATCACCAATAGAAAACGGAATTGTTTTGGTGATACTATTCATTACGCTGCTGTAGTAGGGATAGAAACCAGTAGAATAATACTTTTCTACAATCTCGGGTGATTTTGTAAAATAGAATAAACTTATTTTGAAAACTATAAACGTTATTATCCAATATATTAATTTCATGATAATTTTTTATTAGCTTAATTTAGAATAGATAAAAATAGTTATATTTGCATCAATAATTCTAACTAAGATGGGTAAAGTTAAGAAAGGAGAGAATACAATCTTCGTTTGTGACGGAAAAAAGTGTTGTAGATATAATGATGAGACAAAAGCTTGCTTTCAAAGTTTATTGAAAGAAAGTGGTATGGATCAAAAGTTTACTATGTGTGAGATGAAATGTCAAGGAATGTGCAAAAGTGCTCCCGTAGTTTATTTATCAGCACATGATAAGTTTAAAAAAGAGGTTGGAAAGAAAAAAGCTAAAAAAATATTTGAAAAATATATAGCTTAATAAAAAGGAAGTTTGCTTTATTTTATATTAAATCTATGAAAGACAATTTACATTTAGTAAGTTGTCTTTTTTATTTGAAAAGCTTGTGGAAATGTATGATATAAAAAAAGAACTACTAGGGGAGTAGTTCTTTTTTCTTAAGTACGGGTAAGGTACTTATAATAGCTATATTACGATAAATAGTTATGATTGCTGAAGTTCAGCTTATATGTTGTTACATCTATTTCTAACTATGATACAAAGGTAATTATTTATAATAAGTTAAAATAACAACAAGTTATTAATTATGAAACATTTAATAGTTTTAGAATCATTTATTGATTACAAAACTGTAAAAGGATAAATAGTAATCTGTGTGGACTTTGAAAAATTAAAGGTTTATATTTGTGGTTGCTAAAAAATAAAGGACAGATTTAAAATATTTTGATACAATATCCGTTTTCACTAATGTACCTTAAAGCAAAATAAAAGAGAAAGATTTTCATGATTAGAAAAAGTTTGATATTAGCTTCTTGTTTATTAAGTCAACTATTTGTATTTGGACAAAAGAAATTTGAAGAGCTAACGAAGGAGGATTATTTAAAAGACTTTGATATACTAGTAGAAGTTATAAAAAATCAACATCCTAATCCTTATCGATCTACAAGTGCAGAAGATTTTGAGAAGACAGTAACTAAGTTGAGAAAGGGGTTAGAAGAGAAACCTACATATTCTAATTTTCTTTTGTCAAATCCTCTTCCGTATATACATGATGCCCATTCAGGACTAAGTACTGATTTAATTATTTTTGAAGACTTTTCAGAGACAATTAAGTTTTTTCCTTTCAGTACAGTAGTCTATAATAACAAAGTTTATGTCAATCAGTATAATAATTTTATACCTGCTGGTGCGATCTTAGTTAAAGTAAATGGAGAAGAGGTAGATGATTTATTGAATAGGATTAACATTAGTACAGATGGGAATATTAATGCTGTAAATGCTAAGGATTTCTCATTATATGCTTCTTTGATGTTTGATTCTGTAGATGAATACGATATAGTCTATAGAGAAAACAATACTACAACGGAAGAAAAAGAAATAAAAATACCATCCGTTGATTACGCTAGAAGTTATTATAATTCGCAAAAGTCTATTCTTCCAATCGATTTAATAAGTTATTCGTATGGAATATTTAGTAAAAAAGTAAATGAAGATACGTATGCCTTAACAATCAAAACTTTTGGTTTTTCTGAAGAATATGCTTACCATAAGCTAAGTAACTTTTTCGAAATGTTGCATAATAAAGGAATTAAAAATCTTATTATTGATATCCGTGGTAATGGAGGAGGTCTCTTGAGTAATATTCCATTATACTATTCTTTTATTTCAAAAGAAAGAACTTTTAAAAATAAGTATAGATACGCAACGAAAGTACCTGAAATTGTAATACGAGAAAACTTAGTTGATGGTAGCGGTAGACAAATGTCTGATATGGATATAAAAAATATGGACAATTTTATGTATCAGCGTTATGAAAAAGAAGAAGATGGAGATTACTTTTTTGGAAACAATCGTTTAGATGAATCCTACGTTGAGAATTACCCAAAAGATAGAAAAGCATACGATGGTAATGTAGTCTTATTGATTGATAATAATACTGTTTCTGCAGCAGCTTATTTTGCTTCATTATTTAAAGAAAATAAACGTGGTATGATAGTAGGACAAGAAACTAGAACATGTAGTAATTTTACTACAGCTTCTTGGTTTATCAACTATAAATTGCCTAACACACAAACTATAGTTAATCTTCCGAGGTCAGAAGTGTTTTTTAATAACAATATTAGCAAAGAAGGAAATTGCAGAGGGGTTATACCTGATTTTTCAGTTAATGAGAAATTGTTTTATGAAAGCTTGATTAATGCGGAAGATCCAGAAATTAAATTAGTATTAGACATTCTTGCAAAAGAAAATAAATGATAAGAAAAGCCCTACAACTATTTTGTAGGGTTTTTTTAGTTTATCTCATTATTATTAATTATAGTTGAGTACTATTAATAATTGCAATATGAAGGAATATTGTAAATGGTATAACAAAGTATTTTTTTGTGTTATAGTGCGGTTATATCAAGTTCATTTTATCTCTTTAGAAATCAATAATCTGAGTTTTTGAAATGATAAAATTATAAGAATAATGCTATAATTAATTTAGAATAGTCTAAATTTGAAGTTTAATCACCGACAATAAAGTTAAGAAATATGAGTCAAGAAGTTAGAAGCTTAGAACCAAAACAGTTATGGAATAAGTTCGCTGATTTGAATGCAGTGCCTCGTCCTTCAAAAAAAGAAGAGCGCGTAATTGAATTCATGATGAACTTTGGTAAAAGTTTAGGTTTAGAAACAATTAAAGATGAAGTAGGAAATGTAATCATTAAAAAGCCGGCTACTGCTGGAATGGAGAATAGAAAAACAATTGTGATGCAGTCACACTTGGATATGGTTCACCAAAAAAATAATGATACAGTATTTGATTTTGACACTCAAGGAATTGAGATGTATATTGATGAAGATTGGGTACGTGCAAATGGTACTACTTTAGGAGCTGACAACGGTATCGGAGTAGCTACTATCATGGCTATATTAGAGAGTAAAGATATTCCACATCCTGCTATTGAAGCTCTTTTTACAATTGATGAAGAGACTGGAATGACTGGAGCTAAAGGTTTAAAAGGTGGATTATTAGAAGGAGAAATCTTATTAAACTTAGATACTGAAGAAGATGATGAAATTGATATCGGATGTGCAGGTGGAGTAGATGTAACAGCTACTGCTGAGTATGACGAAGAAAATACCCCTGAAGGTTCTATAGGATATAGAATTACTGTAAAAGGGTTAAGTGGAGGTCACTCTGGAATGGATATTCATAAAGGATTAGGGAATGCTAATAAAATTATGAATCGTTTATTGTTTGATTCATTTGATAATTTTGGATTACAAATTTCAAAAATAAAAGGAGGTAGCTTGCGTAACGCTATTCCTAGAGAAAGTGTAGCTGAGGTAGTTATAGCTAGTATGTATGATGAAGCTTTTGTGTTTGATATGAATACAATTGTAGATGAAATAAAAGCAGAATTACATACAGTAGATCCTAATTTTGAAGTAGTATTTGAAAAATTAGATGAATCTGAAACTCCTAAAAAAGTAATGCCACCTATGGCTCAGTACTATTTTGTTCGTGCAATGTATACTGCTCATAATGGTGTTTATAGAATGAGTCCAGATTTTGCGGATTTAGTAGAAACTTCTAATAATATTGCAAAAGTAGAGGTAGGAGATGGAAAATTAACAGTTAAATGTTTAACTCGTTCTTCAGTTGAATCTTCTAAGTTTGATTTAGCTAATAGCTTGCGTTCAGCATTTGAATTAATGGGATGTGAAGTAGAGTTCTCTGGTTCTTATCCTGGTTGGAGTCCAAATCCTGAATCAGAGATTTTAGACATTATGGTTGATATCTATGAAAAACAAGTAGGAGAAAAACCAAATGTAGTTGCTTGTCACGCAGGTCTTGAGTGTGGAATTCTAGGTACAAACTACCCTGATATGGATATGATTTCTTTTGGACCTACTATCCGTGGTGCTCACTCTCCTGTAGAAAGAGTTAGTATTAAATCAGTACAAAAATATTGGAAATTTGTGTTAGAAATTCTAACAAAGATTCCAAATAGAAATTAAGAATACTTGTAAATCGTTATATATAATAGGGCTATCTAATTAAGATAGCCCTATTTTTTTTGAAGGAAACGAAAGAAAAAAAGATTATAATTTAAAGATAAACAAATATAAAAAGTTAAAAACTTCGCTGTTTTGTTAGATTTTTGTAATTTAGGCAAAGCAAAAAATAAAACTCAATTGAATATGAAAAAATCGTTTTTAGCAATTGCATTAATAGGTGCTTTAGCTATTTCATGTGGTGAAAAAAAAGAATCAAATACTGAAGCTAAAGATAATGCTGCGACTACAGAAGAAGTAGTAGATACTAAAAAGCAAGAGTTAACTTATAGCTTAGAGTGGACGGCATTTAAAACACCTGCTAAAGCTGGTGTTAAAGGAACTTTTTCAGATATTAAATTAAATGGAGTAAAAGAAGATGCTGCATCATTAGTAGAATCTCTAAGTGGTTCTTCTTTTGTTGTTGTAACATCATCAGTTAATACTAATGATGCTGGAAGAGATGAGAAATTAAAAGCTGATTTTTTCGCAAAAATGGTTGGTAATATCAATGGTTTCTTTGGAGAATTTAAAGATGGTAAAGTTATCGCTAACATTACTATGAATGGTATTTCTAAGGAAAAAGAAATGACTTACGTTGCTACAGAAGATGAAGTAACAATTAATGGTACAATTGATATTATTTCTGACTTTACTGCAAAAGGTGCTTTTGATAGTTTACATGAAGCTTGTAAAGACTTACACGAAGGTAAGACTTGGACTGATGTGAATATCGCAGTAGTGATAAAAAAATAAATTCTATTAATTATCAGTAAATAAAAAAGGGGGTATGAATATATCTCCTTTTTTTGTATTTTTGCAATCCAATTAAATTATCTGTATTAAAGATATGTTAGATAGACTACAAATAATAAAGCAACGTTTTGATGAAGTTTCTGACTTGATTATTCAGCCAGATGTTATTGCTGATCAAAAACGTTACGTGCAGTTAAATAAAGAGTATAAGGATCTTAAACAGCTTGTAGAAAAGAGAGCAGAGTATATTACTTTAAAAGGTAATATTGACGAAGCTAATGAGATAATTGCTGATGGGAGTGATGCTGAAATGGTGGAAATGGCAAAAATGCAATTAGATGAAGCAAAAGATCGCCTACCAGAATTAGAAGAAGAAATTAAGTTTCTTTTGATACCTAAGGACCCTGAAGATGCTAAAAACGTAATGGTAGAGGTTCGTGCAGGTACTGGAGGAGATGAAGCAAGTATATTTGCAGGAGATTTATATAGAATGTATACGAAGTACTGTGAATCTAGAGGATGGAGAACTTCTGTTGTCGATGTGAACGAAGGTACTGCAGGTGGATACAAAGAGGTAGTATTTGAAGTATCTGGTGAAGATGTATATGGAACATTGAAATTCGAAGCTGGAGTACATCGTGTACAACGTGTACCTCAAACAGAAACACAAGGTCGTGTACACACATCTGCTGCTACTGTTATGGTTTTACCAGAAGCTGAAGAATTTGATGTACATATCGATATGAATGATGTTCGTATTGACTTATTCTGTTCATCTGGGCCAGGAGGACAATCTGTAAATACAACTAAATCTGCTGTTCGTATGACGCACATTCCTACTGGTTTAGTAGCGCAATGTCAGGATGAGAAATCGCAGCATAAAAACAAAGATAAAGCATTGTCGGTATTGAGATCTCGTTTATATGAGATGGAATTAGCAAAAAAGCAAGAAGAAGATGCTAAGAAACGTAATTCTCAAGTAAGTAGTGGAGATAGATCTGCGAAAATTAGGACTTACAATTATCCACAAGGTCGTGTAACTGATCACCGCATAGGGTTGACATTATATGATTTAGATGGTATTATGAATGGAAACATTCAGAAAATTATTGATGAATTACAGTTGGTTAGTAATACAGAGAAGCTTAAAGAAAGCGACGTATTCTAATCGAACTATTGAATTATATTTAACCACACTTACTTTCGTATAGTGTGGTTTTTTTTAAATACTAACTACCATATGACAACACAACAATTAACTGAAGAAATTAAACGTAAAAAGTCATTTTTATGTATTGGATTAGATGTAGACTTAGATAAAATACCTAGTCATTTACTGCAGCAAGAAGAAGATCCGATTTTTAGTTTTAATAAAGCAATTATAGATGCAACACATGATTTAGCAGTTGCTTATAAGCCTAATATTGCTTTTTATGAAGCATATGGAATAAAAGGTTGGCAGGCATTAGCTAAGACTATAGAGTATCTTAATTCAAATTATCCTGAGATATATACTATCGCTGATGCAAAGAGGGGAGATATAGGAAATACAGCAAGTATGTATGCTAAAGCTTTCTTTGAAGACATGAAGTTTGATAGTGTTACTGTTGCGCCTTATATGGGTAAGGATTCAGTAGAACCATTTTTAGAGTTTACTGATAAACATACTATTTTATTAGCATTGACATCTAATGCAGGTGCATTTGATTTTCAAACTAAAGATGTAGGAGGTAAGCCATTATATCAAGTAGTTTTAGAAACTTCACAACAATATAAAAACAATGAGAACCTGATGTATGTTGTAGGTGCTACTAAAGCTGAATATTTTGAAGAAATTAGAAAGATTGTACCAAATAGTTTTTTATTAGTTCCTGGAGTGGGAGCTCAGGGTGGTAATTTACAAGATGTTTGTAAATATGGATTAAATGATTCTGTAGGATTGCTTATTAATTCTTCTAGAGGGATTATCTTTGCATCTAATAAAGAAGATTTTGCAGAGTGTGCGAGAGAGCAAGCTTTGAAAATGCAAAAAGAAATGGAAGATATTTTAAAAGATAAGTAATGATTGTATTAGAAGATCAGATTGGACAAAAACATACCTTTGAAACTACGCCAAAGCGTATTATTTCGTTGGTTCCTTCACAGACAGAAACTCTATGTGATTTAGGTTTAGAAGATGAGATTATTGGTATTACAAAATTTTGTGTTCATCCTTATCATTTACAAGTTATAAAAGTAAAAGTAGGGGGAACTAAAAAAGTGCATATCGAAAAGATAAAAGCACTCCAACCTGATATAATAATTGCAAATAAAGAAGAAAATACCTTAGAGATTGTAGAAAGTCTAAAAGGAATTTGCCCTGTATGGGTAACTGACGTGATTACTTTTGATGATAATATTAAAATGATTGAAGACTTTGGTGTTTTGTTTAATAAGAGAACTGAAGCGAAAAAGTGGATTGATAAACTAAAATTTGCTCAAAAAGAGTTTATGCATTACGTCAGTAATAAACCTGATTATAAAGCGGCATATTTTATTTGGAGAGATCCTTATATGGTAGCAGGTAGAGATACTTTTATCAATGAGGTGATGAGTTTGAATAAATTTAATAATGTATACGCTAATCGAGAAGAGCGCTATCCAGAAATAGAATTAAAGAAAATAAGAATGGAAGGGGATCCAGAACTAGTTTTTTTATCCTCAGAACCTTATCCATTTAAAGAAGAACACGCTTTTGAAATAGGGAGATTTACTCATCATGGTAAAACAATATTTGTAGATGGTGAGATGTTCTCATGGTACGGAACACATTTACATAAAGCCTTTGATTATTTCAAGTTGATTCACGAACGAATCTAGTAAAATAAGATTATTTATAAATATAAAAACCGAGTAGAGGCCTAATTCTACTCGGTTTTTTATTAACTAACCCTAACTCTATGAAATCAATCATAATTGATAGGACAAATATCAAAAAATATTTTTAGTTAATCAGTTAAATGAATGTTATAATAATGTTATTTGATGTATTTGTTTAAAAAATACCTAATTCACTAAAAAAACCTCCTTTTTTTTCTTTTTTCTCTTTTTTATTAGGAGTCGTATTAGTTGAATTGTTTTTATTTGAAGTATTTGTTGTATTATCTTGAATTGCGAATACTTCCTTTAAAAGCTTATTAGAGCGGGCCCCGCCTATGTTCTCACGAATATTATCTTCTTCTACAGCGATCATTGAAAATACCCCATCCATTGTTTTGTTAGTAACGTAATCAGTAAGATTGGTATTCACTGGAGTTACTAAAGGTAGGTTGTTATAAGTTGTGAATATTTTTTCCCATATACCATCTGCACCTACAGAAGATAACGATTCTTGGACAACAGGGTTAAATTTGCTATATAAAGCTTTAGAAGTGGATGATTTTAAATAATCAGTTGCCGCACTTTTACCACCTAATAAAATGTTTTTTGCATCGTTAAATGAGATGTTCTTTACAGCATCTACAAATATTGGCGTAGCTTCTTTCACTGCATTTTCAGCAGCTCTGTTTAGTAGTACTAATCCTTGATCTGCTAAGCTACCCATACCTAGTTTTCGCAATGTCTGATCTACTTTTTGTATTTCATCTGGCAGTAGAATTTTTACTACTTCATTTTTATAAAAACCATCTTTTTGAGTAAGTTTACTCACTTGCTCTGTGATTCCCTTGTCGAGCGCATCTTTTAACCCACTAGCAACTTTGTCTTGGCTAATATTAGAAATTAAGTCTGTAACTTTTTTTTGTGCAAATACTGTGTTTACATTACTTGTTAATACAAGTGATAAAACGGATAATGCGATAATTCTCTTTTTCATTTTTGGTGTTTTGTTATTTTTATAAGTAATTCTGAGCTTCAGCTTTTACAGCAGATAAACTGATTTCTGTATTTCTTGCAAGCTGTTGGCTTTGTTGCAATAAAAAAGTTTGAAGCTCATAAGCGTTATTTACATTAGGTAATAGTGATCCTTTCTGTATAGTGCTTATAATAGTGTTTTTTGTTTGAATGATTATTTCCCACAATTCATTTGATATATAAATTTGTTGAGATAAGTTGTACTCAAATTCTTGATTAATATGTTGAATTAATAAGAACTGATAGTTATCCTTGTTTTCACTGCTCGGCTGTATACGCAATAATAATTTTTGTAAGTCTATGCGCTCAATTAATAGCGTTAATCGTTCACAAGCTTGTAACTTTAGAGCGTTGGTATCAATTGTTGGTTTTTGTAGAGTACTAATTAAAAAGTGATCTCGCTTATTCTGTTTCTCTAATATTTTATTGAAATAAACATAAGATAATGCCGCGGTGATTAATGCTGGTATACAATAAGCGAGTAATTGTAGTATAAAATCAATTTTCATAGTGCTTTTATTTATAAGCAAAAATAGGGATTAAAATATTGTACTCATTAAAGATTGGTAATCTTATAATAATTACAAATCATATTTAATATTTTTTTAGCTTTTTGAATACTTCGTAAGATGAACCTATTACTTTGTTTAACGTATGAATTGTTTCTAGATTGCTAACTGATAGGTAAATTTCTTTTATATTTTATTTTAAATAATAAAGTTAAGGGCTTTATGTGGGATACTGCTTTATTGCCCTAGAATATGGACTACTAGCTATAGAATGTTTTTAGTGTATGTAATCTTGTATTCTAAGTATAATCAATTCTTCTTCTATAGATTATCTACTGAGTTCATCTTTGAATTTTATATAAACCTTATCTACTTTATTCCAATTAAGGGAATTGTATATAAAATCAATATATCTATTTACTTATAAGGTCAATAATGGCTTAAAATTACCCTTTTTTGGTCTTTATAAAGTTTTGAATATTTCCATAAACCCTGTATCTGTAAGGGTTATGATAGTGTTTTGAATATATAAGGGCAAATTTACTTGGTAGTGTTTAGGAATTGTTTGTGTGAGCACTGCAAAAACGGGGTCTTACCCGAACAGTACTGCAACGGTACCCCAACAACGCTGGCATTAAAGCTGATTTTGATTTTTAGAAAATGGAAAAATAGTTGAAATTAAATTGACTTTTTTACAGTCAATTTAGAAGAAGAGTAACACTTTGATTTGTGTATTTTTGTTTTGGTCAATTAGGTATGACGCTGAATAACACTACAAAATTACAACTTATTTCTTTATCTAAACTATTGTTTTTTTCTAAAATCCATTGCTTAGTTAATTATGTAAATTAAAGTGAATCATCCCTTTGTCCTTTAAGCTAGGTAGATAGTGTTTATAAGATATAGGAATCTTTCCCGTAGGGATTAAATATATATTTTAACTAAATAAATGGAAGTTAAAGCTAAGCACTTATGTTCTAACATGGTTTTTTATTAAGGTAGCGCTGGGCTTATCAAAGTAGAAAACATTGTGAAAACGTTTCATTGCTGGCAGATAACAGAGAGTAGTATAAAAGATTAAAATCAAAACGAATAGTAGGTTGAATTTAGATTATTAAGAGAAGATTATATGCTATTAAAAAACTTGCTATAAAGGTATAGTAATTGTAATTTTGGCTTTTTACGAAAAAAGGATATGCAAAATTATATTGATCAGTTAAATGAGGCACAAAGAGCACCTGTATTACAGAAAGATGGTGCAATGATTGTAATTGCGGGGGCGGGATCTGGAAAGACGCGTGTATTGACATTGCGTATTGCCTATTTGATGCATCAAGGAGTAGATGCTTTTAATATATTGGCTCTAACTTTTACTAATAAAGCAGCTCGTGAAATGAAAACAAGGATTGCTCAAATAGTAGGAAGTACAGAGGCTAAGAATTTATGGATGGGAACGTTTCACTCGGTATTTGCTAAAATTTTGAGATTAGAAGCTGCTCGTTTAGGATATCCTAGTAATTTTTCTATTTATGATTCGCAAGATAGTCAGCGCTTGATAGGGCAGATTATTAAAGAAATGCAGCTAGATAGAGATGTTTATAAACCTAAGGAAGTACTTAATCGTATTTCTTCATACAAGAATAGTTTAATTACCGTTAAAGCATATTTTGAAAATCCAGAGTTGCAAGAAGCTGATGCTATGAGCAAGAAGCCAAGAATAGGCGAGATTTATCAAAATTATGTAGAGCGTTGTTTTAAATCTGGTGCAATGGATTTTGACGATTTATTGCTGAAGACTAATGAACTATTAACTCTATATCCTGATGTATTAGCAAAATATCAAGATCGCTTTCGTTATATTTTGGTAGATGAGTATCAAGATACTAATCATTCTCAGTATTTAATTGTACGAGCACTATCTGATCGTTTTCAGAATATATGTGTAGTAGGAGATGATGCTCAGAGTATTTATGCTTTTAGAGGTGCTAATATTAATAATATATTAAACTTCCAGAAAGATTATGACAATGTACAAACCTATCGATTAGAACAAAATTATCGTTCTTCTCGCAACATTGTGGAGGCTGCCAATTCTGTAATTGACAAGAATAAGGTAAAGTTGGAAAAAGTTGTGTGGACTGAAAACCCACTAGGACCAAAGATTAAAATACATCGATCTCTCACTGATGGTGAAGAGGGGAGATTTGTTGCGTCAACTATTTTTGAAGAAAAAATGCGAAATCAAATGAATAATAGTGATTTTGCAATTTTATATAGAACGAATGCGCAGTCTCGTGCTATGGAGGATGCTTTGCGCAAAAAAGATATTCCATACCGAATTTATGGGGGCTTATCTTTCTATCAACGCAAAGAGATAAAGGATGTTTTATCTTACTTGCGATTGATTATTAACCCTAAAGATGAAGAAGCGCTAGTTCGTGTAATTAATTACCCAGCTCGTGGTATTGGAGCTACTACGCTGGATAAATTAACCATTGCTGCTAATCATTATAAGCGCTCAATTTTTGAGGTAATGGAGCATATTGATAAAATTGATTTAAAGATTACCGCTGGTACAAGAGGTAAACTAACAGATTTTGTCAATATGGTAAAGGCATTCCAGGCTCAAGATCAGACTATGGATGCTTATCAGTTAACGGAGCATGTGGCAAAGAAAACAGGTTTAGTACAAGAACTTAGAAAAGATACTACGCCAGAAGGGATTACTCGTATGGAAAATATTGAGGAATTACTGAATGGTATTAAGGATTTTATTGAGGGACAGAAAGAGGTTGATGGGGCTAGAGGTTCTTTAAGTGAATTCTTAGAAGATGTAGCATTAGCTACTGATTTAGATAAAGATACTGGAGATGATGATAGAGTAGCGCTTATGACTATTCACTTGGCAAAAGGATTAGAGTTTCCTACTGTATTTTGCGTGGGTATGGAGGAGGATTTGTTCCCTAGTGCGATGAGTAAGAGTACTCGCTCTGAATTAGAAGAAGAAAGAAGATTATTCTATGTTGCTTTAACAAGAGCTGAACATCAAGCTTATTTGACTTATGCGCAATCGAGATATAGATGGGGAAAATTAGTAGATAGTGAACCTTCATGTTTTATTGATGAGATAGATGATCAGTATTTAGAATATCTGACGCCTGTAGAAACAAATTATCGCTATAAGCCAATGATTAATGCTGATGTCTTTGGCGATGTAGATAAAAGTAAACTAAGGTTGAAAAAACCAGTAAATGGTAATCCACCTGCTTACATAACAAATAATAATGAGGAGCCCGCATTAGACAGAAAAATCAGAAAGTTAAAACCTATAGATTCTTCTTCTAGTAGTGCTAGTCATGGAGCGAATGGTGATTTGCAAATTGGAAATATAGTAATGCACGAACGCTTTGGGAAAGGTGAGATTTTAAATGTAGAGGGAGTAGGAGCAGATCGAAAAGCAGAAATAAAATTTGATGTGGGTGGTATTAAGAAACTCCTTCTTAGATTTGCTAAACTTAAGGTTTTATCGTAATTTGTTAGGGTAATAAAGTAAAGAAACTATGTCACAATTTATAAAAATATATCCTGAGAATCCTAATGAAAAGGAGCTTGATAAAGTAGTGAAAATATTGCGTGATGGAGGATTGGTTATCTATCCTACTGACACTGTATACGGCTTGGGATGTGATATTACGAATAGTAAAGCGCTAGAACGCATTGCTAAAATAAAAGGTGTTAAATTAGATAAAGCTAATTTTTCTTTTATCTGCTATGATTTGAGTAATATTTCAGATTATGTTAAACAGATAGATACTTCTACTTTTAAGATATTGAAGAAAGCTTTGCCAGGTCCTTATACATTTATATTACCTGGTAATAATGATCTGCCAAAAGAGTTTAAAAAGAAAAAAACGGTAGGTATTCGCGTGCCAGATAATAACATTGCAAGAGAAATTGTAAAAAGATTGGGAAACCCAATTGTTTCTACTTCGATATATGATGAGGATGAAGTTTTAGAATATACTACGGATCCAGAGTTGATTTACGAAAAGTGGCAAAATACAGTGGATGCTGTAATAGACGGGGGATATGGTGATAATCAGGCATCAACGGTAATTGATTTATCGGGACTAGAGCCAGAAGTGATTAGAGAGGGAAAAGGAGACATTGATATTTTTTAATAAAGAATTTACATTAATCATTAAAATAATAAAATAAACAAAGTTAAATACGCAATTTAATACGACATAACCTTAATTTAATTAGGGGAATTCAAACTGAATTGTTATTTTTGTATCTGTTTATATTAAAAGCTAAACGTATCACACTATGAATTTACATGAATTTCAAGGTAAAGAAATATTAGCTAGCTACGGTGTAAGAGTGCAACGTGGATTGGTGGCTAACAACGCAGAAGAAGCAGTTGAAAAAGCAAAACAACTTACAGAAGAAACTGGTACAAGTTGGTATGTAATTAAAGCTCAAATCCATGCTGGAGGTAGAGGTAAAGGAGGAGGAGTTAAGTTGGCTAAAAACTTAGACGAAGTAAAAGAAGTCGCTGGTAAAATTATCGGTATGGACTTAATTACTCCACAAACTCCACCAACTGGTAAAAGAGTTAACCGTGTGTTAGTTGCAGAAGATGTATACTATCCAGGTGAAAGTGAGACTTCAGAGTTTTACATGTCAGTATTATTAGATAGAGCTACAGGACGTAACATGATTATGTATTCTACTGAAGGTGGAATGGATATCGAGGAAGTTGCTGAAAAAACTCCACATTTAATTTTCAAAGAAGAAATAGATCCTGCTGTAGGTTTACAAGGATTCCAAGCTAGAAGAATTGCTTTTAACTTAGGATTATCAGGAAATGCATTCAAAGAAATGGTTAAATTCGTGGATGCTTTATATAAAGCTTACATTGGAAGTGATTCATCAATGTTTGAAATTAACCCTGTATTAAAAACTTCTGATGATAAAATATTAGCTGTAGATGCTAAAGTTACTTTAGATGATAACGCATTATACAGACAGAAAAAATATGCTGAATACAGAGATTTAACTGAAGAAAGACCAATCGAAGTAGAAGCTAAAGAGGCTGGGTTAAACTATGTTGACTTAGACGGTACAGTTGGATGTATGGTTAATGGTGCTGGATTAGCAATGGCTACTATGGACTTAATTAAGTATGCTGGTTTTGAACCTGCTAACTTCTTAGACGTAGGAGGTACAGCTGATGCAAAACGTGTTGAAACTGCTTTCCGTATTATCTTAAAAGATCCTAATGTAAAAGCTATTTTAATTAATATCTTTGGTGGTATCGTTCGTTGTGACCGTGTTGCTCAAGGTGTAGTTGATGCTTACAAAAATATGGGAGATGAAATTAAAGTTCCTATTATTGTTCGTTTACAAGGAACAAATGCTGAGGTAGCAAAAGAATTAATTGACAAATCTGGTATGCCTATCTTATCTGCTGTTGCTTTCCAAGAAGCTGCAGATCAAGTACAAGCTGCTTTATCTTAATTATTTCTTATAACATATAAGTAAAGTTAAAGGGACTATCTTTCTGAGATAGTCCCTTTCTTTTTTGGGGATTTTAATGATGATAGGTGAGAAAATTTCTTTAACAAACTATTGCTTAAACTGTACTGTTCAATAGTGTAAATCTATTTTATATTTAAACCATTCTTGCCACCTATAGTAGTTAATAGGGTACTTGTTATAAAATTTACAGGTGCTATTTATTATGTTGTATTTTTTTTGTCTTACTATTTATACTGGACAAATTATGAAATAAATACAAGTTTTGACAATTGTGATTTTACTGAATAAAAAAGGCTATCTCTAAATATGAGACAGCCTCTTGTATTTTTCTTGAAAAAGAAAGTTGTTAATCTTTCTTTTTTCCGTTATTGAATTTAATCCCAGCTAACGGTGATTTATTATAACTTCCTTTTTTATTATCTGTTTTCTTATATGAAGATTTTGTATCTTTATTATTGTTGCTTTTAGGAGTGACTTTTTTGTAAGTTTCATTCGTTTTAGCAGGACTTGTTTTTTTTACTTTAGATTTATTTTCTTCTAAAACATCCATTGGGTTCTTAGGATTCTCTTTTGTGCCTCTAAGGTAAATTACTAGACCATTTAAAAAGTTTCTTAGTATTTGATCTCCACATTCAACATATTTAGGGTGGTCAACATTTCTGAAGAAATTGCCAATTTCACCTTTTGAAATTTTAAAGTCCACTAATTGAAGTATTTCACAGATTTGATCATCTCTTAACTGTAGTGCTACTCTTAATTTTTTGAATATATCGTTATTCGTCATTTCTTTTCGTATTTATGGTGTAAAGATAACTAAAAATTATAATTTTTCTTTCAATATTTTTATTTCATCGCGTAGTCTTGCAGCATTAATGAAATCTAAGTCTTTGGCAGCTTTCTCCATTTCTTTTCTTTTATCTCTTATTATCTTTTCTATATCTGCCTTGGATTTGTATTTAATATCTATTTCTGCAGCTTTAGCTAATCTCGTTTGTTGTTGTTCTTCATAAGTTGATTTTAATAAATCACTTGATATTTTCTTAACGATAGCTGTTGGTTTGATATGGTGTTTTGTATTATATGCAGTTTGTTTACTTCTTCTATAGTTTGTTTCATCAATTGTTTTTTGCATACTATCTGTTATTTTATCAGCATACATAATTGCCTTACCATTAACATTTCTTGCAGCACGACCTACTGTTTGTGTTAGTGACCTATGACTTCTTAAAAAACCTTCTTTATCTGCATCTAAAATAGCTACAAGGGACACTTCTGGTAAATCTAGTCCTTCTCTTAGAAGGTTTACACCTATTAATACATCAAATAATCCTTTTCGTAAATCTTGCATAATTTCAACTCGCTCAAGCGTATCTATGTCTGAGTGAATATATCTACAACGAATACCAACTCTAGTGAAATATTTCGCCAATTCTTCCGCCATTCTTTTAGTTAGAGTCGTCACTAATATTCTTTCATCTAATTCTACTCTTTGTTGAATTTCATCTATAAGATTGTCTATTTGATTTTCTGTAGGGCGAATTTCAATAGTAGGATCTAAAAGTCCTGTTGGTCGGATAAGTTGTTCGACTACTACGCCTTCCGATTTTTGTAATTCATAATCTGCTGGGGTAGCAGAAACAAAAACTACTTGATTTTGCATTGCTTCAAATTCTTCAAACTTTAGGGGTCTGTTATCTAAAGCTGCTGGAAGTCTAAATCCATACTCTACTAAATTTTCTTTTCTAGATCTATCACCACCATACATTGCATGCACTTGTGAAATTGTTACGTGGCTTTCGTCTATTATCATTAAGAAATCTTTTGGAAAATAGTCAAGTAAGCAGAATGGGCGAGTACCTGGCTCTCTACCGTCAAGATATCGTGAATAATTTTCTATCCCAGAGCAATATCCTAATTCTCTGATCATTTCTAAATCAAAGTTTGTACGTTCTTCAAGTCTTTTTGCTTCAAGGTGTTTGCCTATCTCTTTAAAATATTCAACTTGTTTGACCATATCTTGCTGTATTTCCCATATTGCTCTTTGCAAAACATCAGGAGAGGTTACAAACATGTTGGCAGGATATATTGTAAGTTGAGTGTATTTTTCAATTACTTGAGAGGTATTGCTATCAAATACTTCTATATCTTCAATTTCATCTCCAAAGAAGTGTATTCTAAATGGATTGTCTGCGTAGCTTGGAAATACTTCTACAATATCCCCTTTAATACGAAATGTGCCTGGAATAAAATCTGCTTCTGTTCTTGAGTATAAACTTTGTACAAGCATATGTAAAAGCTTTGTTCGACTTATTACTTGGTCGAGCTCTAAGGTAATGACATTTTTCTGAAACTCAGTAGGGTTACCTATTCCATATAAACATGAAACTGATGCAACTACTAATACATCTCTCCTTCCAGAAAGTAGAGCTGATGTAGTACTAAGACGCATCTTTTCAAGTTCTTCATTTATAGATAAATCTTTTTCTATATATTGTCCTGTAACTGGTATAAAGGCTTCAGGTTGGTAATAGTCATAGTAAGAAACGAAATACTCAACAGCATTATGTGGGAAAAAACTTTTAAACTCAGTATATAATTGAGCAGCAAGAGTTTTGTTGTGAGCTAATACGAGTGTTGGTTTTTGTACTTGTTGTATAACATTTGCAACAGTAAATGTTTTACCTGATCCCGTAACACCAACTAAAGTTTGGTATTTGTCATTGTTCTCAATACCTGTGCTTAATTGTTTGATAGCTTGAGGTTGATCTCCAGTAGGTTTATAGTTTGATTGTATTTCGAATTTCATAATAAAAGTAACTTCTTATACAAAGTTAGTTATTATAAAATAAAAAAGCGCAAGAATAATCTTGCGCTTTTCTTTATTAAGTAATTGTATTTAATTAGTTAATTTTAAATACAACTTTTCTTGCGATTTTACGAGCAAGAGCTGAGTCTTTAGCAACTTCGTCATCAATTCCATTTCCTTTAGCAGAAACTTTAGATGCAGCTACGCCAGATTTAGTAAGAATGTCTTTAACTGTGTTAGCACGTCTTGCAGATAATTTATTGTTGTACTCTTTGTTTCCAACAGCATCAGCATATCCGATAACTTCTACAGAAGCAGATGGGTTATTTTTCATATAGTTAACAATGAAATTAATTCCATCAACTGAGCTTGGTTCAGCTTTGTCAAAGTCAAAGTATACAGCAACGTATCCTTTGTTAATTAATTCTTTAACCATTGCAGCGTCATCAGCTTGTAAAGTATGGTCTAATTTACCATATTTCTCTTCGATGAATGCTTCGATATTATCAGCAATACCGTTATTGTTTTTATCGATATTTCTACCTCTAGAATCAACTAAGGCACCTGCTGGAGTATTAGGTTCTAAATCTAAATAATCTGGCACACCATCGTTATCAGAATCTTTAAGGTTGTTTTCGATAGTACTTAATCTGTTAGATAATTCAGCGATTGCTTCATTTTCTTTAGCTGATTCTGCATACCAGTCAGCATGTTGAGCGTTTTTACCAATATAGATAGAAAGACCTACAGAAGCATTAAACATTGTTCCTTGAAAAACAGAACGATTAGTTTCTGTTAATCCATCCCAATTTTGATTTTGTTGAAGATTTTGAATAACAGTAAAGT
Organism: Myroides injenensis M09-0166; assembly: GCF_000246945.1. Taxonomy (GTDB): domain Bacteria; phylum Bacteroidota; class Bacteroidia; order Flavobacteriales; family Flavobacteriaceae; genus Flavobacterium; species Flavobacterium injenense. The sequence continues at coordinate 15,101 of NZ_BAEX01000007.1, read as the reverse complement.
CAGCGTTTAAAGCAATTCTTGGGTGTACTTTAACTTGTCCAGTCAAACCTGCCATTAAGTGTCCCATGTTATCAGTTCCACTGAATCCATCTCCGTTCATCCAAGAGTATCCTCCCCCTGCGTGAATCTGAGCGTTAAATACACTAGTCCAAGTTTCAAAGTTTAAGATTCTTCCCAAGTTAACAACTCCTTCTAAACTTGTTCTGTAGTAGTCAGTTTGTAAATCAGCGTCATTTGTCCAAGAATCAATTTTGTCATATCCAAAAGATGCTTTTACTCCGAATTTATTATTAATGCTGTAACGAACCCCACCGTCTAAATGTAAGTTTTTAAAAGTTTCAGCAGCAAATCCAGATGAAAGAGTTCTTGCTGGTTTAGCAAATCCACCATTTAAATCAATTGACCATTTGTTGTAGTTTCCATCTTGTGCCATTGCACTTCCAAAAACAAACATAGAAGCCAATAATGGTAATGTTAATTTTTTCATAGTTGTAATTTTAATTTCCAAATAAACTTGATTAAGTTATAATCTTGTTTTTACTAATCGCTTTATAAAGGCAAATATAATAGAAAGTTTTTAAAATTGTGTAATTTTGAAATGTTTTTCGCTTAAAGAAAGGTTAAAAAATGAATGTTTTATATTTAATTGATTAAAATGACCTATATATCTAAGATTTTCGTAACAGTTGATACTGTTTTGTTTAAAAAAGAAAGAGAGAGAGCTTTTTTATTGTTAATAAAAAGGAAAAACAATCCGTTTAAGGGTTTTTGGGCTTTACCTGGTGGCTTTGTAGATGAAAATGAAGACATTTTAGAGGCTGCAAAACGAGAACTCTTTGAAGAAACAACTATTAAATGTGATTCATTAATACAAGTGGGGGCTTTTGGTAAACCATTTAGAGATCCTCGATCGCATGTAATAACTATTGCTTATTATGGATGGGTAGAAGCTGATATTGTTGGTAAAGCTGCGGATGATGCAAAAGAACTTGCTTGGTTTGATATCAATGATTTACCAAATCTTGCGTTTGATCATGAAGTAATTATTAATGAAGCTATAAAAAAGCCTTTTAATTAAAAGGCTTTTTTTATGACTAGTCAACTATCATCTTGTTTTATGATAAATTTAATTAGCAGGTTTCTTTAGTAATTTTGCTTCTACTATAAATGTTCCAAAAGGAATAACAGATGCAAGACATACTAATAGATAGGTTTTTATACTCCATTTTTCATCAGATTTGATAACAGTAGCAAATACTATATATGCTATAAAGAGAATTCCATGTGCCATACCCACTTTAGTTACCATTTCTGGTTTGTCTAAAATATATTTTAATGGCATTGCTATAAAAAGTAGAACTAGTAATGATACACCTTCTAAAAAGGCTATGATTTTAAATAATTTCAACATATTGTTTTATTATGAGTTTGAGTGGTAAAAATAGATTTTTAATTTGATAGAATAAAAAAAGGACTAATTATTTTCAAATTAGTCCTTTTTAATAGTATTGTATGTATACTTTTATGCAAAAGCTTGGAGTTTACTGTTGTATTCTCTAAGATCTGCCAAATTATGTTTATTGTTTATATCTTTAAAAAGAGATAATAAGTATTGAAGACTTTCTAAATCTGTTTCTGAAGTAATTTTTTCTTCAGTTGTAGTTTCTTCTGTTTCTTCAATTGGCTCATCAGATGGAACTGCAATTAAAAAAGCATTATTGTTTTCAAGGTGTTCGTAAGTTAATCTAATAGCCTTAACTAAAACCGGCTTTTCTTCTAATAGAGCATATTCTCTTAATTTCTTAAGATTTGGAACAATGTTTTCTATAACAAGACCATCAGTTATAAGATCAGATTGAATCTGCTTTATGAGTTTTAATGCATTAGCGTTTTCCACAGTATAAATCTTTTAAAAAAAATTATTTCTGCAAAAGTAAACTTTTTCTACTTTATTACTCTAAAAAACTTGACTTTTTATTAAACTTACAAAAAATAAGATAGTAATATATTGTATTATAGTAGTTTAAAATGCTATTTGTTTTAGTTTTTATTAAAATAATAAAATTTTCAGCCTGCTTGTTTTAAATAAAACTTTAGTTTGTAACCATTACTGTTGCTGGTAATAACATATTACTCACTTCTCCAAAACCGATGCGAATTTTATCATTTTTACAATAACCTTTCATTGTGATAGTATCATAATCTTCAATAAAAGTTCTAGTAGATCCATCTTCCATTACTATTGGATTTTTCCCACTCCAAGTTAATTCAAGTAAGGAACCAAAACTATTTGGTAATTCTCCAGAAATAGTTCCTGAACCCATTAAATCTCCAGAATTAACTTTACAACCATTAATAGTATGATGTGCTAATTGTTGGCTCATAGTCCAGTACAGGAACTTAAAATTAGACTCGCAAATTAATTTAGCCTTTTTATCTTTAGGTTGTAAATATACTTCTAAGTTTATATCAAAAGTACGGTCACCTTCTTGTTGTAAATACGGTAGGGGCAAAGGTGTTTGTTTTGGACTTGCAACTCTAAAAGGTTCTAGAGCATCTAATGTAATAACCCATGGAGATATTGATGTAGCAAAGTTTTTAGCAAGAAAGGGACCTAGTGGCACATATTCCCAAGTTTGTATATCTCTTGCACTCCAGTCATTTAGTAATACCATACCAAAAATGTGATCTTCGGCTTCATTAACTGGAATATTTTCACCTAGTAAGTTTGCGTCTGTGGTGATAAAACCAGTTTCTAATTCAAAATCTATACGTGTTGATGGACCAAATACTGGAGTAGTTTGTCCTTTAGGAAGAGTTTGACCAACAGGTCTTTTTATTGGTATACCTGATGGGATCACAGTTGAGCTTCTACCATGATAGCCTACTGGAATATGCAACCAATTAGGTAGTAATGCATTGTCTGGATCTCTAAACATTTTACCTACATTGGTAGCATGTTCTTTACTAGAGTAGAAATCTGTATAATCTCCAATTAATACTGGTAATTGCATCTCCACTTCAGACATTTCAAAAATGATTCTATCTCTATGTGTAGTGTTTTGTTGTAAATCTTTATTATTAATATCAAAAATTTCTGCAACTCTGTTACGTATTGCTCTCCATGTTTTTTTACCCGAAGATATAAAATCATTTAGAGTATCTTGTAGAAAAATGTCATCAGTTAATTCTATTCCATTAAAATAACCTAATACTTTTAAGGCATTTAAATCAATGGCATAATCTCCTATACGTGTACCAATAGTGATTACATCATCTTTAGTAATAAAGACCCCAAACGGTATATTTTGAATTGGAAAATCAGAGTTGTCTTTTATCTCTAACCACGATTTCCTTGAAGGGTCATTCGCGCTAATTATCATAATTTATTTATTTTGGTGTTAATAGTATATTCAAATATATAATTAAGACTGAAAATAACAAACGTTTTTTGTATTTTTGGAAGCAATTAAATGAAACACACAAACTAAAATGAGAAAAGACAAAGAAATTTTTGATCTTATTGTTGAAGAACAAGATAGACAAATTCATGGTATTGAATTAATTGCTTCAGAAAACTTTGTAAGTGAAGAAACAATGGAAGCTGCTGGTTCATGTCTAACCAATAAATATGCTGAAGGGTATCCTAATAAAAGATATTATGGTGGATGCGAAGTTGTTGATGTTGTAGAGCAAATAGCAATTGATCGCGCAAAAGCATTATTTGGTGCTGAATATGTTAACGTTCAGCCTCACTCAGGTTCTCAAGCCAATACTGCTGTATTTTCTGCTTGTTTAAAACCAGGTGATAAAATATTAGGATTTGACTTGTCTCATGGCGGACATTTAACTCATGGTTCACCTGTAAATTTTTCGGGGAGATTATATGATCCTGTTTTTTATGGAGTAGAAAAAGAAACTGGATTATTAGACTATGACAAGATTCAAGAAATAGCTACTAAAGAGCAACCTAAATTAATAATAGCTGGTGCATCTGCATTTTCTCGTGATATGGATTTCAAACGATTTAGAGAAATTGCTGATAGTGTAGGAGCTCTTTTAATGGCGGATATTTCACATCCTGCAGGTTTAATTGCAAAAGGATTATTAAATGATCCTGTTCCTCATTGTCATATCATTACTACAACTACTCATAAAACTTTAAGAGGACCACGTGGCGGTATTATTCTAATGGGTAAAGATTTTCCTAATCCATTTGGATTAAAAACCTCAAAAGGAGAAGTGAGAATGATGTCATCTCTTTTAGATAGTGCTGTATTTCCAGGTAATCAAGGAGGTCCTTTAATGCATATTATAGCTGCAAAAGCAGTTGCTTTTGGTGAAGCTTTATCTGATGAGTTCTTTAGATATATCTTACAAGTACAAAAGAATGCAAAAGCAATGGCAGAAGCATTTGTTAAAAGAGGATATAACATCATCTCTGGTGGAACTGATAACCATATGATGTTAATTGACTTGAGAAATAAGAATATTTCTGGTAAAGAGGCAGAGCAAGCATTAGTAAAAGCTGAAATCACAGTTAATAAAAACATGGTGCCTTTTGATGATAAATCCCCTTTTGTTACTTCAGGTATTCGTATTGGAACACCTGCAATTACTACTAGAGGGTTAGTAGAATCAGATATGGAAACTATCGTTGAATTAATTGATAGAATTATAACTAATCACACAGATGAGGCTATTATAGAAGAGGTAGCTGACGAAGTGAATGAGATGATGGCTGAAAGACCAATGTTTGTTTGGTAATATGTGCTGAATAACGATAAGAAAAAACGCTTTACTTTTATAAGTAGAGCGTTTTTTTTATTCTATAATACATTGAAAGTTAATGTTATCTTGGGCATCTTGGATAATAAAGTGCTTTTGATTTGAATTTAAAACTTGAGAGATAACACAGCTCTCCTTGTACAATAGTTCCTTTTGAAAAACCATATCTATTAAACAGGGTGTATCATTGATTTTTATGTCCTTTTCTTTTATTACGTCTATTATCCATTCAATATATTTGATATTGGTAACATGCTTTACCATATCGAGATCAGAATATTTGACAGTATAGTCGCTTAGCTTTTCTGTTTTATAATCTTTTTTGAATTTATAAAACTCCCCCGTTATTGCAGTTTTATTACTATATTTTATAAAATGGTCATGAGGTAATTTCATATATTCAGGTCTTCGTCTTTCAGTATTTAAGATTACCCAAAGAGAGCTTGCTTTAGCTATTTTTCTATCAGATATATATACTTCAAAATTTCTAGTTGACCGAATACCATCTAGCTTTTGTATCCACGTAACTATTTTAATTGTATCTTGCCATTTAGGTAAAATTTCAATCTCTAAGCGAAATTTATTAATTACCCAAGCTTGTTTAACGCTTTGAAGATCCCAGTAACTTATTCCACCTACAACTGCATGATTGGAAGCAACCATCTGTATAAGTTTGCAAAAATCAGAGATTTTTATATTGCCATTAATGTCACAATCAAAATAATCTACTTCAAATTCTTGTTCGTAAATAGATTTAAAGAGAGGAGAAATAGGCATACTAATTTATTTTTTTATTTATAGTTTCAAAGATTATTTCAGGATCTGTTTTATAATTAAACCATAATACATTTTCTGTACGTTTAAACCAAGTAATTTGTCTTTTAGCAAATCTTCTAGTGTTTTTCTTAATTTCTTCAATTGCAAAATCAAGGGAAAACTCGTTATTGAAAAAAGAGAATAATTCTCGATAGCCAACGGTTTGCAATGCATTATTATCTTTATATGAATAAAGGTTTTTTGCTTCATTGAGTAATCCATTATTCATCATAATATCTACGCGTTGATTAATCCTTTGATACATTTGTTCGCGATCAGCTTCTAACCCAATTATTATAGGGATAAAGTTCCTTCTATTTTCTTTTTTATTTAAAAAAGAAGAATAAGGTTGTCCTGTACCAATACATATTTCCAAAGCTCTTATGACTCTTTGTGGATTATCAATGGCAACTTTATTGTAATGTATTGGATCAAGTTCTTTCAATAAATTTTGTAAATAGGAAAGTCCTTTGTTTTCTAAATCGATATTGAGTTTTTCTCTTATTGAAGGATCAACATCAGGAAAATCATCTAAGCCATTTAGTATTGCATTCACATACAATCCAGATCCACCAACCATTACTTGTATTGTATTTTCTTGAAATAATTTGTTGAGTTTTTCGATAGCATCTCTTTCAAAATCTCCTACAGAATAAGTTTTTTCTATACTGATATTCTGTATGAAATGATGCTTAGCCGCTTGTTGTTCTTCTATGGACGGAACTGCAGTGCCAATTGTCATTTCTTTATAAAATTGGCGACTATCGCATGAAATTATATCACAATTATAATGTTGTGCAATCTTGATCGCAAGAGCAGTCTTTCCAATAGCTGTTGGGCCAATAACAACAATAAGATAATTTTTATTTTCTGTATACATTTCCTAATTTTTGACCACAATTATAGCAGTAATTAGCATCTTCATCATAAATAATTGTTGTACAAGAAGGGCAGTTTCTTCTTTTTTTAGCATCTAATCTATTTCTTTTAATATTAGAAAATTCAGCTGTTACAATACCCGTTGGCACAGCGATAATACCGTATCCCATAATCATGATAAATGAAGCAATAACTTGCCCTAGTATTGTTTGTGGAGCAATATCTCCATATCCTACAGTAGTTAGGGTTACTATACACCAATAGATACTGTGTGGAATACTTGAGAATCCATTTTCTTTACCTTCAATAACATACATTAGTGCTCCCAGAATTATTGAAACCACTAAGACAAAGTAAACAAAAACTATAATCTTTGTTCTACTTGCTTTTATTGCTAGTTTCAAATGAGATTCTTGACCAATATAAGGAACTAAGTTTAAAATTCCGAATAAACGCAATAAACGCAATGCTCTTACTACCGTTAATACTTGTGCATCTACTATAAAGAAAGATAGGTACATAGGTAAAATAGAAATTAGATCTACAATACCATAAAAACTAAATACATACTTTAATGGTTTTTTATTACATAAAATCCTTAATATATATTCAATAGTAAAGAAGACAGTAATAATCCATTCCAAAACCTTTAAGCTGATATGGTGTTTCATATCAAAGCTTTCTATAGATTCTAGCATTATTAAGAATACACTTAATAATATAATACCAAGTAAAGTAAGGTCAAATAACTTTCCTGCAAATGTATTTGAACCATAAATAACGATATAAATCTTTTGTTTGAGTATATCCCACTTATTCTTTAATCTCTTTCTCAAGGCTTGTGTATTTTAAAACTGTATTAATTTATAACCAACTTTCTTATTTAAATAATTTAAAATGATATTGCGATTATTGCGGTTGAACGTAATTGGCGTTACATTCGCAGCTAAACGTTCAGGAGAATTTATTTGATAATTTAAATCGAAATAGCAATATCCTACTAGTTTACCTTGTTGAAGAACCACAGCACTTTTTTCATCTACTTTTCTTCCTTTATAAATAATTAATACATTATCGCAATCAATATTGTATTTTTCAAATAGTGATAGTATTGATTTATTATATATATCACTATCTTTCTCTAAAGAGTCTGAAAAGTTTTCTGAGGTAATTTTATTTGACTTCTTTTCATTGATTAAATCTAAGAAATAAAAAGATTCAAATTCTTTAAATATTTTATCTATAAATTTTTTACCTTCATTAGGAGAGGTAAAAGCCATTTGATTTCGTTTTCGCCCATCAGTTTTCTCTATTGATAAGTAGATATAACCTTTTATATTATACTTTAAATAAAGTGAATAGGGGTAAACACTTTTTTTGGAAACTTTATTGTATTTAGGTTTATTAATAGCTATTTCCTCTGCTTCCTTTAAAAGAGCAATTAATTCATTCCCAGTTTTTTCGAACGTTACAGTATAAGTTTCTTTCTGTATTTTCTTAAAAACAGTTGAATTACTGGTAAAATGTTGAAGTACTTTCTTTTTAATATTACGACTTTTTCCAATGAAAATAATTTGTCCTTCTTCATTGTGAATATAATATATACCTACTGTAGCGGGTAGGTTATCAGCAATATCAAGAAATTTAGGATTAATTCCCGTTTTGATATCTGATTTTACCATTGATTTTAAAATCCTTTTTTCTTGATCTTTAGAAAGTAATAACTGGAATAGCTTCAGGGTTGCTAAAGCATCGCCACTAGCTCTATGACGATCTGCAATAGGAATTCCTAAAGATCTTACTAATTTACCTAGAGAGTAAGATGGCATATCAGGTAATATTTTTTGAGATAGTTCTACCGAACATAAAGTATCCCTGTGGTAGTTATAACCAAGTCTTTTAAACTCATTGCGAATTACACGATAGTCAAACTCAGCATTGTGCGCGACAATGATACAACCTTCAGTAATTTCTAAAATGCGCTTGGCTACTTCAAAAAACTTTGGTGCAAGCCTTAACATAGCATTATTAATTCCTGTCAGTTTAACTACAAATGGTTGGATTTCTATTTCTGGATTAAGTAAGCTTATAAATTGGTCAACAACTTTTTCACCATCAAATTTATAAATGGCTATCTCAGTTATCCCTTCTTCATTATACTGTCCACCAGTAGTTTCAATATCTAAAATTGCGTACAATGTATTTGTGGTATTAATTAATAATTACGGTTACCAAATATGCTACTACCTATTCTTATCATAGTACTACCACATTCAATAGCTATTTTATAGTCGTTACTCATCCCCATAGATAGAGTAGTTAAATCTACGTTGTCTAGTTGATTAAATTTTTGGTTTACTTCATCGTATATTTTCTTTAATGAAGTGAATTCTTGTCTAATGGTACTTTCATTATCCGTAAATGTAGCCATACCCATTAATCCTTTTATTGAAATATTTTCTAGTGCTTTAAATTCATCACTATTTAAAATTTCAAAAAGTTCTGATTGATCTAAACCAAACTTTGTTTCTTCTTTGGCGATAAAAAGTTGTAATAAACAAGGAATAACTCTATCGTATTTTTTTGCTTGTTTATTTATTTCTTGTAGTAATTTAAAACTATCTACACCATGTATTAAAGATACATAAGGAGCAATATATTTTACTTTATTTCTTTGAACATGACCTATCATATGCCATTGGATATCTTTAGGGAGGATTTCATATTTGTTAGTCATCTCCTGTATTTTATTTTCACCAAAAATACGTTGCCCTGCTTCATATGCTTCAATAATAGCTTGATTCGGTTTAGTTTTTGATACAGCTACAAGGGTTACATTATTAGGCAAAGAAGCTTTTATTTGATTTAAATTATTTCCAATTGACATTTTTAAAGTTTTTAAATTTCATAAATTAATAATCCATTCGAGAATTTAGGCTCGATGTAGGTACTTTTTGGAGGCATAATTAAAGAATTATCTGCTACCTTTTTTATTTCATGAACATTAGTAGGGTATAGCATGAAACCCACTTCATATTCGCCGTCATCCACTAATTCTTTAATAGAAACAATAGATTCATTACCAGGTATATAATCAATTCTTGCGTCATTTCTTAAATCATCTAGACCTAAAATAGGATGAAGAACTTCATCATATAAGATTTGTGCATCTAATTGCTGTAAAATATCGTCTGTTTCTAATTTGTTTTTTAATGTAAGCGCATAAAAGTCCCCATCCAAATACATTCCGAATTCCATCTTTTTAGTAGGTTTCCAAAGTTGCTGTTCTTTATTAATAACAGTAAATTTTGTCTCTAGTAGTGATAAGAATTCTTCTTTTGTATGATTGTTTAAATCATGAATAATCCTATTAAACTCATATATTTTAATATTACTATCTGATATTAAATAAGTCATTACAGAGTCTTTATGACCTTTTTCATTATTAGGATTTTCTTGATGTAAGAGATCTGCTGAGGCAAAACGGTGGTGACCATCAGCAATATACATCTCGTTGATAGAATCAAACTGCTGACATAACCAATCAATATCTGATTGTTGATTTATTTTCCAAATGGTATGTCTTTCTTTTGTAACCGTTGAAAAGTCATAAATAGGTCTGCCATTTTTATATTCAGTAATCCATTCATTAATACTTTTATTATCAGGGTACATCATTAATACAGGCTCTGTATTAAATCTACTGTACTCAAGATATTCCTTGAATAATTTCACACGATATTCTAGTGTATCCTCGTGTTTTTTAATTACGTTTGTTTGGTAATCCTCAAGTGAAGTACCTGCAATAATACCTGTAAATAGAGTGGTTTTATTTTGAATTTGATAAAGATAAAGAACAGGCTTTTCTTCTTTAATTAAAATTCCTTCCTTTTTGAAATCATTTAATTTAGCTGCGACCATTTTAAATCTCTTATCACTAGTTACTTTTTGAGGGTTAACATAGGCTGGATTTAAAACGTGTAGAAATGAAAATGGATTGTAATCTAATAGATAAGCTATTTCTACAGCTGTATGTTCTTCGTAAGAACGACAACTAACTAAACTAACTTTATCACGTGTTGGTCGTAAACCTTGAAAAGGAATAATTTTTGCCATTATTATGTTTATGGTATCAAATTCATATTAAAGATAGTTAACTCCATAAATGAGTTAACTATCCTTAGTTGTTTATTTTTTATTATTTAGAGAACATCTTAGCTACTTTCTCTGCTTTTTTACTTTCTGTATAGTCGTAAAAACCTTCACCTGATTTAACTCCTAGTTTACCTGCCATCACCATATTTACTAATAAAGGACATGGAGCATATTTAGGATTTTTAAATCCTTCATACATTACATTAAGTATTGATAGACATACATCTAATCCGATAAAATCTGCAAGTTGTAAAGGACCCATTGGATGTGCCATTCCCAATTTCATAACTGTATCGATTTCTTCTACACCAGCTACACCGTTGTATAGTGTCTCGATTGCTTCATTTATCATTGGCATTAAAATTCTGTTCGCTACGAATCCTGGGTAGTCATTTACTTCTGTAGGTACTTTATCTAATGTTTTTGAAAGATCCATGATTTGTTTTGTAACATCATCACTTGTATTATATCCTCTAATGATTTCCACCAATTTCATGATAGGTACAGGATTCATAAAGTGCATACCAATTACTCTACTTGGATTTTTTACTACAGATGCAATTTGCGTAATAGAAATAGAAGAAGTATTTGAAGCTAGAATAATATTTTCATCACATACTTCACTTAATTCTTTGAATATATTTAACTTTAACTGTACATTTTCAGTTGCTGCTTCAATTACTAAATCAGCATTAACAACACCATCTTTTATTTCTGTATAAGTGATAATGTTTTCTAATGTAGCTTTTTTGTCAGCTTCAGTAATTGTGCCTTTAGAAATCATACGATCTAAATTCTTAGCAATCGTAGTCATTCCTCGTTCTATTGATTTTTCATTAATATCAATTAATAATACTTTAAAACCTTTTTGAGCGAAGGTGTGTGCAATCCCATTTCCCATAGTACCTGCACCTATTACTGCAATATTTTTCATGTTTAATTATTTTATTTTTTGTTAGTTAATGTTTTCTATTTCCCAAAAGCTTCAATAATTTGATAAGCTAATTTTAATGCTTTAGTACCATCTTCTAGTGTTACTACTGGTCTAGTTTTATTTACAATAGCATCGTGAAAAGTTTCTAATTCATCTAGAATTGCATTGTTTTGATGTACTTCAGGATTGTCATAATAAATTTGTTTTTTAACCCCTTCAGCATTTTGTAGAATTAAATCAAAATCTCCTGGTACTTCAGGCGCTTCTTTCATCTTAACTACCTCACATGTTTTTTCTAAGAAATCTACAGAGATATATGCATCTTTTTGGAAGAAACGTGTTTTTCTCATATTTTTCATTGAGATGCGGCTTGCTGTTACATTTGCCACGCATCCGTTTTCAAATTCAATACGCGCATTAGCAATATCTGGAGATTCGCTAATAATAGCAACGCCACTAGCACTAACGTGTTTTACTGGAGAATTTACAACACTTAAGATTGCATCTAAATCGTGAATCATTAAATCAAGTACTACAGGTACATCTGTTCCGCGAGGGTTGAATTCTGCTAAACGATGTGTTTCTATAAACATTGGATTCTCAATCTTAGATACTACTGATCTAAAAGCAGGATTAAATCTTTCAACGTGTCCCACTTGACCATAAACGTTGTGTTTTTCTGTAAGGGCTATAATTGCCTCTGCTTCTGCAACAGTTGTGGTAATAGGTTTTTCAAGAAAAACGTGCTTACCTGATTCAATTGCTAGTTTAGCACAGTCGAAATGGGAAAGTGTAGGAGTAACAATGTCTACCACATCGACAGCATCTATTAGTTCTTCAATAGTATCAAATTTTCGATATCCAAATTCAGCTGCTACTTTTTCAGCATTTTCAGTAAAAGGATCATAGAATCCTACCAAATTATATTTTTCAGATTGGTTAAGCAGACGTAAGTGAATCTTACCTAAATGACCTGCACCCAATACACCAACTTTAAGCATAAAATCTTTATTTTGAACAAAAATATAACTTATTTACGGATTGCATAAAAATTCCGAAATAAACTTTGTTGCAAGACTTTGTCAATGTCCTTTTGCCAATTCTATTTAATCAGCGTTTTTGTTTGATTAGCAGCTATTAAAAGTGGTCGTCTTGACTTTTGTAAAAGAATGAAGGGTATAGAAATTTGTGTTACTAAATAAACAAAAACTACAGCTACGCGTCCCAAATACGCCATAGTGATAGTGTGACAATATAGAAATAGATATAGTTCTACACTTCCAACTTCCAAAAAGAGGATATAAATCAAAAGCCTCACTGTTTTAATCCATAGTAGCTTAGAAAACAGTTAGAGATAAAGAAATAATAGTTAGTATCTGTCCTAATTAACGAAATGGAAAAGGTGATGAAGATGATTATTTTGATAAGAAACCACACAATGAAAGATGTGCGATTGAAAGAATAAATGCTTGGTTACACAGCTTTCATTCTTTATTCAATAGATTCAAGACGACTTTATCTAGTAGGCTGACATGGGATCTCATGGATTTTATCATCATAGGTCTAAATAAATTTTAGAACACTAAAAAGTCAAGATATTTTTATCTTATTATCATTTATCCAATTCATTACAACCGTTTTGTTTTTAAATTTCTTAGAAATTAATCATCTAAGTATTTATTTAAAGTTCTTTTTTGAATAGAAATACCTAAAAAGATTGATGTAATATTTGAGTCCAATATGCATTTATTACTAAAGGCGAGAGGATTTTTTCAACAACGCGTCAACAGTTCTTCAAGATTCCTTCAACAAATTGTCCTCTATATGGAGCAATCATGGGGAATTGTTGAAGAAGTGTTGAAGGATTTAGCACGAGTGCTTATGAATACAGGCTTTGGCAAGCATTCTATTTTTAACTCAATAAATTGTTTTTTTTATCTAAAACATTGTAATTTAACTAGATATGTTTTTCAGGCTTAAAAAAAAGTAAGGTGTTTTTTTATTTTGCTCACATCGTTAAATTGTTTATGAAAAAACTCATAACTTATTGAGATGCAAAGGATATATTTGATGTAGAAAGATGTAGAAATTTATTTTGAAGACATAACTATTCAATTACTGAATACTGAACAACCTTTATCTTGATTATTTTATTAATGATTATGCTAGTTTAGATTTACAGAAGCTTAGAAGAATATTTAAAGATAAATAAGAGCTTACATTTTTCCTAATGTACGAAAAGGACAAAAGAATTAAAATATGTAATTTGATGAAAAACTATACAGAGAGAGATATGCTATTGAAAGAACTAATGCTTTGTTAGAAGTCTTTCATTCTTTACACAATAGATTCAATACTACATTATTTAGCTGGATGACTTGGAACTCATAGTCTTTATGGTGATAGGTCTAAAGAGATTTCAGAAAACTAAAAAGTCAAGATGACTTTAAAGAGAAAAATATGCCTTTTATCTTCTTGTATGTAAAATATATCTATGAACTAAAATAAGAAATATAGTTTTTTAGGGATTTTAAATGATATAGATTGTAATACGATTTGGATAATTATGTGAGGATAGTAAGAGGAGTAAACATTGCTTCAACAATTCTTTAATTAATGGCTCGTTTTTCATGGGGGTGGTGAAGAAATGTTGAAGAACTGTTTTTTAATGCCAACGATGCAGTATTTCTTGGGAGTGAATAAATAAGAATACTTGTAGTTTATTAGACATTTGATAAGTATCTTAAGAACCTTGTATGATGTAAAAGAAATTGTTTTTGCTTCTTCTTAAGCGCTTATATTGGTAATTATAACTAGTCTTTATCAGTAAATATGCTTAAATTTGTGCAAATTAATTTTTTAAAAAGTGAAGGATTCTGCAAAACATCAAGGTCTCAGAAATCAGTTAGTTGAAGTTCTTAAACAAAAAGGAATAGAAGATCGCTCTGTGCTCCAGGCAGTTCGTTCTGTACCACGACATTTATTTTTAGATTCAAGTTTTGAGGATTTTGCATATCAAGATAAGGCGTTTCCCATAGGAGCAGGGCAAACTATTTCACAGCCTTATACTGTAGCTTTTCAATCACAACTGTTGAAAGTAGAAAAAGATGACAAGATTCTAGAAATAGGAACGGGGAGTGGTTATCAAACGGCTGTTTTAGTTGCTATGGGGGCGAGGGTTTACAGTATTGAACGACAAAATGAATTATATCGAAAGACCAGTAATTTGTTACCTAAATTAGGTATACGTGCTAAATTGCTAACTTTCGGAGATGGTTATAAAGGGCTTCCTAATTATGCTCCTTTCGATTCTATTATTGTAACAGCAGGTGCGCCTTATATTCCTCAAGCTTTATTAGGGCAAGTAAAGGTAGGGGGGAGAATTATTATTCCGCTAGGTGAGGAGAATCAAATAATGACAGAGTTGATAAGAATTAATGAAACACAGTTTGAAAAGTTTGAACATGGGGATTTTAAATTTGTTCCTATGTTAGAAAATAAAAATTATTAAAAGAATAGTTATAAAAAA